>NZ_CP124621.1:900000-1014835 GCF_030012565.1 Mesomycoplasma ovipneumoniae
GGCGCAAATTTGTTGACAAATTCGGTAATTTCATCGCTAGAATTTTCTTTGATTTGATTTTTGTAAAAACTGTAGGCAAAATCAAAGCAATTTTTACGGTCTGAAAGTTTTTCTAAAAAACTCTCTGCACCAAAATTATTTAAATATTCATCAGGATCTTTTCCGTCAAAACCTGATATAATGTAAGTTTTAATTTTGTTTTGCGAAAGTATGAGTGCCGATTTTAAGGTAGCCTCAAGACCAGCCCGATCACCATCAAGGGCAATGACAACTGTAAAATTATTCAGTAATTCACAGTGTTTTTTAGTCAAAGAAGTACCCATAAGCGCAATTACATTTTTAATATTGACCTTGTAAAATGCAATGACGTCAAAAAAACCTTCAGTAATAAAAATTTCTTTGGGATTATCAGCAATTGCATTTTTATAATTGTAGAAAATTTCAGATTTAGAAAACAGCTTACTTGATGGTGAATTTAAATATTTTGGTTCACATTTAGTATTAGGCAAGCAACGACCAGAAAATCCAACAACTTTTCCTTCTAAATTTTCAATAGGGAAAACAATTCGATTTTGAAAAAAATCAAAACCTTGTTGATTTAAAAGTGAATAATCCTTTAAAGTTTCCTCATCAAATAATTTTGAATCAACAAGTCGAGGCTTTAAAAATGAACTTGGAGCAAAGCCGATTTTAAATTTTTCAATAATTTCGCGACTTAGCCCTCGCGAATTTATAAAGTTGTAAATTTCCAATTCTTGTCGGTTTTTAGGGCTTTTTTTGGCTCTTGATATAATTGTAAGTAGCTCTAAAAGATAAAGTGAAACCGAATTTTCAAAAGCGCGCAATGCTTGAAGTTCAATTTCAGAATAAACTTTTTCAAGGGTCAAATTATTTGCTAATTCAAGGTTTAAATTGTATTCTTTGTTGAGATATTCAACAGCTTTGAAAAAATTTAAATTTTTTCAAAGCATTACAAAGCTAACAATATTTCCGCCTTTTTGACAAGAAAAACACTTGAAAATTTGCTTAGAAATTGAAACTGATAAGGATGGATTTGTGTCCTCGTGAAATGGACAAAGTCCAACAAATGTGTTTCTTCCATTGGGTGAAAGCTGGATTGCTTGTGAAATTAGTCCGTAAATATCGGTGTTTTTTAAAATATGAGCTAAAATTTGCTGCTTATTCATTTGAAGAATTTTCCTCTATAAATTGGATAATTTCGGTGATTTTTATTCTTTTTTGTTCACAAGTATCGCGAAATCTGATTGTTACACTTTGATTTTGAATTCCCTCTTCATCGACTGTAATGCAAAAAAAAGTTCCAATTGAGTCTTGATAATAATATCTTTTTCCAATTGTTCCTGTGTTTGAAAAAGTAGCGGCAATTCCATGACTCACAAGCATTTTTCATATTTCTTCTGCTTGAGGTGAAAATTTCTTTAAAAGCGGTAAAACCGCAACTTTATATGGGCTTAAAATAAAAGGAAATTTAAGAAAATAACGGTCTTTTTCGATGTCATGAACAAAATTTTGCTCTAAAATCGCTAACATAAGTCTATCTAAGCCAATTGATGGTTCGATTATGTATGGTAAAATTTTTTGACCGTTTGCTGAATCGACAAATTCAAGATTTTCGCCACTTTTAGCCATATGATTTTTAAGATCAAAATTTTCACGGTTGGAAATTCCAATTAGTTCACCTCAGCCAAAATTGAAAAAATATTCAAAATCAGTGGTTGCTTTTGCATAATGAGCTAATTTTTCTGGCTCATGATTGCTAATTCGGATTGAATCTGGTGAAAATCCTAATTTGGATAAAAAAAGTCGAACTTTTTCAATTTCAGAGTGAAAAATTTCATTTGCTTGTTCAGGTCTGACAAAAATTTCCTGTTCTAGTTGAGTAAATTCACGGGTCCTAAAAACGAAATTTCCAGGTGAAATTTCGTTTCGGAAGGATTTTCCGACTTGAGCAATTCGAAGAGGTAAGGTGTTTTTAGTAAATCTTAAAAGTGATTTAAAATTTATAAAAATTCCTTGAGCTGTTTCAGGTCGCAAATACAATGTTGTTTTTTCATTTTCAACAACACCTTGTTCGGTTTGGAATAAAAGATTGAAATTTTTAGGAATAGATCAGTCAGTTTTTGATCCATCGTAATTTTCAATTTTAGCCAAATATTGCTGAATTTCTTGTTGATTTAATTTTTCAAAAATTAAATTTGGAAAATTATTTTCAAACAAATGGTCAACACGATAACGTTTTTTATTAATTTTATTTTCAACTAACAAGTCGCTAAAATTTTCAAGATGACCTGAGGCCTGTCAAACTTTTGGGTTTAGCAAAATTTTTGTGTCAATAAAAAAGGCATTAAGATCTTTGTTTATGAAAAAATCAGCCCAAAAATTTTCAATATTTTTAGCTAAAAGAACACCAAGGTGGCCATAATCATAAGAATTTGCTAAACCTCCATAAATTTGTGAACTAGGAAAAATAAATCCTAAATTCTTTAGATAATTAATAAAAAATTGGTAGTTTTCAAATTTGGCCATAATTTATCCTTTTAATTTTCATTTTTATTTAAAAAATGAATCAAAATTAATATTTTTTGATGAAAATTCAGACATTTTTTTGGACATTGATTCAAACTCATTAATTAAACGGTTAAATTCAGCACCTGTTCGACCTGAACCGCGAATAATTCGATTCCTGCGAGATGGATTTTTTAAAAGTTTTGGTTTTTTGCGTTCTTCATGAGTCATTGATGAGATTAAAATTTTATAAAGTTTCATTTTTTGCTCAACTTCATCAATCTGACTTGCGTTAATTTTGCCTGATAATCCAGGAATCATTTTTATTATTTTCGAAAATTTTCCAATTTTTTGAATTTGAGCAAGACTATTTAGAAGGTCATCTAAATTAAATTGACCTGAAAACATACGATGAGACAATTTTTTAACAGCTTGTTTGTCAATATTTTCTTCAGCCTGTTCTAAAAGTGACATCACATCACCCATGCCTAAAATTCGGTCGGCAATTCTGTTGGGGTGAAATAGTTCTAAGGCAGAAATTTTTTCACCTGAACCGATAAATAAAATTGGAATTTTAAGCAAATGTGTAATTGAAAGGGCCGCCCCTGCACGCGCATTTGAGTCTAATTTTGTAATAATTGACCCAGTTAAATTAATTTCTTTATGAAAAGTTTCGGCAACATTTATTATATCTTGACCAGAAAGGGCATCAAGAACAAAAAGAATTTGATCAGGTTTTACAGCTTTTTTAATTTCAACTAACTCGCTCATCAGTTCAGAATTAATTGAAAGACGGCCGGCGGTATCAAAAATAACAAGGTCATAATTGTTATTTCTGCTATAAATTAGGGCATCTTTTGCAATTTCAACAGGATTTTTTTCGATATAAAAAACATCAATTGAAACTTGTTTACCTAATTGTTTCAATTGATCAATCGCTGCAGGACGGTAAGTATCACAAGCTACTAGTAAAATTTTTTTTGAAAAATTTTTTTGACGAGCATAAACTGCGAGTTTTGCCGTAGTTGTAGTTTTTCCTGAACCTTGAAGACCAACTAGCATTATTGTTGTTGGATTTTTAGCAAAATTAATAGGTTTTGCACTAACTCCAAGAACTGAAACTAAATTTTGGTGTAATATTTTCAAAAATTCTTGTTGGGGATTAAGTTTGGAAGTCAGCCCGTTAGTTAAAACCTGATTTTTAACCTGAGCAATAAAATTTTTAACAACTAATAAATTAACGTCAGCCTCAAGTAAAGCAAGACGAATTTCACGAATAATTTCTGCTAAATCTTGCTCATTAATGGTTACAGATTTCTGAATTTTTTTTAAAGATGACTGAATTCTATTGGTCAAAAAATCTAACATTTTAAAAATAGAAAATTTTTCCTAAAAAAACAGGAAAAATTTTATACCTTTCTTTATATTTTTTGATTTTAAATTAATAATTATTTAGCTTCTTTTATTTGTGAATTAACTTCTGTATAAAAATCCACAGCTTGTTTTTCGATGCCTTCACCAACTTCAAAGCGAACAGCTTGGACTAATTTAGCAGAATTTTGTTCTAAATATTTACCAACAGAAATGGCGCTATCCGTTGCTAAAGGTTGAAATTCAAGAACGAATTCTGACAATTCTTTTTCAATCTTACCACGTTTAATTTTTTGCTTGATGTCTTCAGGTTTCTTTTCAAAATTCTTATCTAAGGCAAGTGAATCTTCAACTTTTTGAGTGATTTCTGCAAGTCTTTCTTGAGGCAAATCGGACTCAAAATTAAATTCTGGTTTTAGAGCTGAAACATGCATAGAAATATCTTTTGCAACAGTGCAATTTCCACCATCTATAACAACAACAGAAGCAATTTGTCCGTTAGAATGTGTATAAAGTCCAACTTTTTGTCCTTCTAAAATTTTGGTTTTTAGCACCCGACGCAAAGTTATTTTTTCACCCATAGTTGCTGTAGATTCGATTAACATTTCTGCAATTGTACGGGAATCAGGATTTTTAATAGTCAAGGCAGTTTCTAAATTATCAAAGTCATTTTCTAGAAGTAATTTGGCAATTTCACCTTGAAGTTTTACAAAGTTTTGATTTTTAGCAACAAAGTCTGTTTCTGAATTAAGTTCAAAAATTAGGGCATGTTTTTCACATTTAGTTGCTAAAACTAAACCTTCAGCGGCAATACGGTCAGCTTTTTTTAGTGCTTTTGACTTACCATTTTCGTGAAGTCATTTAATAGCACCATTTATTTCATAGTCAGAGTTTTCAAGAGCTGTTTTGCAATCAACAAAAGGAGCATCCGTAATTTCTCTTAATTCTTTAATTTTTGCTAATTTATCTATTTTTAACATTTTTTACTCCTTTTTTATTAATTATGCAATTTTAGATTCGCTAGACTGGCTAGGATTTTGTACTTTTTTATCGCCTGGTTTGCTTTTTGATTTATCAAACTTTTCAAATTTATCGAATGAATTACGGCGAAATCTTAGCTGTTTTTGCTCTTTTTCAGGATCTTCTGGCAAAATAATTTGCTCATCAGGCTGATATGCAAAAAGTTTTTTACCACCTTTTGCTGATGAAATTGCATCAGCTAAAATAGTAAAAATTAATGTGATTGATTTAGTTGAATCATCATTAGCCGGAATTCCAAAGTCAACCAAAGATGGATCAACATTTGAATCTGTTATTCCGATAATTTTAATCCCTTTTTTACGGGCTTCCTTAACTGCGATTATATCTTTTAAAGGATCGGCAACTAACATTATTAATGAAAAAAGTGGAACGTCTTTTAACCCTTTAATTCCGTTAAGATTTTTTTGTAATTTAGCTAATTGTTTTTGTTTTGAAAGTATTTCTTTTTTTGTATAACCTTCAAAATTTTCTGCTGTTTGTTGTTCAAGTTCTTCCATTGCTTTAAGTCTTGACAAAATTGTACGACTGTTTGTTAAAGTTCCGCCTAATCAACGTCCAGAAACGTATATTGAATTTGTACGGATTGCTTGTTCTTCAATGGCTTTTTTTGCTTGTTTTTTTGTACCTACAAAAATAAATTTAGCACCTTTTTGGGCAAATTTTTCAACTAATTTATAAGCAATTTCTAACATTTTTTGAGTTTTTAAAACGTCAATAATGTGAGTTTCATTACGCTTTCTTTTTAGTAAAAATTGTGCCATTTTAGGGTGTCACTGTGATGATTTATGACCAAAATAGACACCGGCTTCTAATAGTTTTTGCTTTGAAACGATAGGAATTTCCGCTGAGTTTTCAGTAGAAATTTCACCAATGTTCAACATTTGGCTATCTTTTTGTTCGATATTTTGGTTTTGTTTAGCTGTTGTTGCCTTATCCATGAATATTTCCTTTTGTTTGTTGTTTCTACTTAAAATTTCTAACAGATAGAACTTAAAAAAGCACATCTATCTGAATCCATTTTAATGATATTTTGAGCTAATATAAATTAAAAATTAAATTATACCATAAAATTAAAAATAAACAATAATTTAAATCATTTGATCAATATATGCAATAAAATCTATGATTCCAGGGTATGTAAGTGCAATTTCTATGCCTTCTTTTTCTAAAAAATGGGCAGAAATTGACTTTTTTGAAAAATCGATTTTGTCCACACTTAAAATGTAAAATTTTTCAAGCTGTTTAAAAAAAATGATGAAAAATGCACAACCAAAATGTTTTCTAATTTTATGTAGATAATTGATTTGATGCTCTGGAATTTGCTTTAAATTTAAGACGTTTTCGTTGGTACTTTTGGCTTCAAAGGCAACAAAAATTCCTTTATAAATTCCATAATAATCAACGGTTGACTTTTTTAATACAAAAGCATCATTTAAGGTCAAATCTTTTTGAACTGCTTTAAAACCGATATCTAGATTTTTCTTGTGAAAAATCGCAATGTCATTTTGGTAATAAAATTCAATTGTGTTATTAATAATTTTTTCAAGAAACATTCCGCGGTTTTTATGATTCATATTTTTAATTAAATTTTTAAGCCTTTTTTGACCAAAAAAGGAAAAAAATGGGAAAAACAAGCAATTTTTCTCATTTTTAGCATAAAATTTAAAAATTTATTAATATTAAGCGGGATGCAGCTCCCCCTGGGTAAAAATTAAAACCTCAGATTTAGAAGCATATATAACACCGTCGGTAATTCTAAATTTGAGTTCTTCTTTTTCGTTTAAAACATACAAAACCGATGGTGAAATTATTCCGCAAAAAGGCGTGATTCCGTATTGGGCAACACGGTATCCTAGTTGTGTTTTTGCAGTAACCGAAACTGGTTGGGATTCTAAAATGATTCCTTTTTGACTAAAGATTTTAAGATTAATTGTTTTCACTTCATCCCATCTTTTTTGCCTTTTCTAGAGCTTGATTAATTGTCCCAACGTATAAAAATGCTTCTTCAGGGACATTATCAAATTTGCCAGATAAAAGTTCGCTAAAATTATTAACAGTGTCTTCGATTTTAATGAACTGGCCTTCAATTCCTGAAAATTTTTGCGCCACAAAAAACGGCTGAGATAAAAAGTTTCGAATTCGGCGTGCTCTTGCAACAACTTGTTTGTCTGACTCACTAAGCTCGTCAACTCCCAAAATTGCGATAATATCCTGTAATTCCTTGAATCTTTGCAAAATTTGGACTACTTTTTTAGCTACTTCATAATGCTGTTTTCCAACAACACTAGGATCTAAAGCTCTTGAAGATGACGCCAAAGGATCAACTGCTGGATAAATTCCAAGAGCAGCTATTCCACGATCTAAAACTGTTTTTGCATCAAGGTGCGAAAATGTAGTTGCAGGAGCGGGGTCTGTGATGTCATCGGCAGGAACATAAACGGCCTGAACTGAAGTTATTGATCCCCTAATTGTCGATGTAATTCGCTCTTGAAGTTGACCCATTTCAGTTGAAAGTGTCGGTTGGTAGCCAACTGTTGATGGAATTCTACCTAAAAGTGTTGAAACTTCTGAACCAGCTTGGGTAAATCGAAAAATGTTGTCAATAAAAAGTAGAACGTCCTGATTGTCTTGGTCGCGAAAATGTTCGGCCATTGTCAAAGCAGAAAGAGCAACTCTCATTCGGGCACCAGGTGGCTCGTTCATTTGCCCAAAAACTAAGGCAGTTTTGTCTAAAACCCCACTAGCTTTCATTTCAAAATAAAGGTCATTTCCTTCACGAGAACGCTCGCCAACTCCAGCAAAAACTGAAAGTCCACCGTGTTTAGTTGCTATATTATTAATAAGTTCTTGAACTAAAACAGTTTTTCCAACCCCTGCTCCTCCAAAAAGACCAATTTTTCCACCTTTTACAAACGGAATTAATAAATCAATAACTTTAATTCCTGTAACTAAAATTTCACTTACGGCTTTTTGTTCTAAATATGTCGGGGCAGCTGAATGGATAGGTTTTTTTTCAACTGAATCAAGAGCCGGACCACTATCAATTGGATTTCCTAAAACATTGAACATTCGTGATAAGACTTGATTTCCAACCGGAACTGAAATTTGTGAACCTGTGTCTTTTACTTCTAAACCTTTTGATAAATTATAAGTCATTGACATTGCAATTGCACGGACAATTCCCTCACCTAAATGTTGGGCAACTTCAAAAACGATTTTTTGATTGTCAACTTCAACTTCAAGGGCTGAAAGAATTGCGGGCATATGCTCGTTTGGAAATTGAACATCAATAACTGGACCAAAAATTTGAACTATATGACCTATATTAATCTGTTTTTTCATTGTTTTACCTACTTTTGCTACATTTTTCCGCTGATAATTTCGATAATTTCTTGTGTTATCATCGACTGGCGGCTTGAGTTTATTTCAAGTTCTAATTTTTGAAGAATATCTTGGGCATTATCTGTTGCGCTTTCCATTGAAGTTCGACGAGCGGATGTCTCGACTAATTTAGATTCAATAAATATTTTTTCCAAAAGGGACTTAATATAAAAAGGAATTAATTTTTCGAGTACTTCAACTGCACTGGGTTCAAATTCAATCCCGTAGCCCTCTTGTTTTGTTTTATTTTTTGCAAAATCAAATAAGTTAATAATATTTGGCTTTGATTGAATTATATTTATAAATTTATTATAACAAACGAAAATTTTTTTATATTTTTTTTCAGAAATTGCCTTATTTATTAAGTTTGTCACTTGAATAATTGGTTCAGAAAAATTCGTCTCTTCAACTCCAGAAAAATATTTGATAATATTTTTAGGATATCTTAGTGATATGTAGTTAAAAATTTTCTTGCCAAAAATAATGATTTCATCATTTTTTGTTAAATCAGGAGTAATTTTTTTTAAAATTTGATTATTAAGCGCACCGCAAAAACCTAAATTTGAACCAAAAACAATGTAGAGATTTTTTTCAGAATTTGATGCTACTAGCTCCTCAGGTGTTTTGCATAAATTTGCCAAAATATTTTGCATAATATGGTCTAAATTTTCAAAATATTCTTGAGATGACTTAAATTGACGTTTAATTTTGGGAATTTTTGAATTAGCTATCATTTCCATAACGCCAGTAATTTTTTTTATATTTTGAATTTGGATAAATCTTGCGCGAATTCTATTTAATTTAGGCATTTTTGCTCTCTTTTATAAAAAATCAATTAAAAACTTCGACCTGAATTAAAATTTTCAATCAATTTTGTTACTGAATTTAAAATTAAATTTAAATCGTCAGTTTTTAAATTAACATTATGATCAATTTTTTCTAAAATTGACTTAATTTCAGAATCTGTATCTAAATATTTAAGAAAAACTGACTTAAAAGATTGCATAGATTCAAGTTGCAACTGATCAATTAGATGTTCTCTAATTAAAATTAACAGCATTACTTGCTGAATTTGAGAAAAATGTTGCTGATTTTCTTGTTTTAAAAGTTCATAAATTTTATTCCCACGATCAAGAATTAATTGCGAACTTGGTCCTAAATCAGATCCAAATTGTGCAAAAGCTTTGAGTTCATTATATTGTGCCAATTCTAATTTTAATGATGAGGAAGCTCATTTCATTAATTTAGATTGAGCCGCCGAACCTACCCGCGAAACTGAAAGACCTATATCAATTGCCGGTTTTTGTCCTGAATTAAAAAGATTATCACGAACAAAAATTTGACCGTCGGTGATAGATATCACATTCGTAGGAATATAAGCTGAAATATCGCCAGCTTGAGTTTCAATTATTGGCAAAGCGGTGATTGAACCGCCACCTGTTTCATCAGATAACTGTGATGAGCGCTCTAAAAGGTATGAGTGCTGGTAAAAAATATCCCCAGGAAAAGCTTCTCTTCCAGGTGGTCTTCTTAATAAAAGTGACAGCGTTCTGTATGCAATAGCATGTTTTGATAAGTCATCATAAATTATCAAAACATCTTTTCCTTTATGCATTCAATATTCGGCAATTGAAGTTCCAGAATATGGGGCTAAATATTGTAAAGGTGACAGTTCACTAGCTCCTGAGACAACAACTGTTGTATAATCAAGGGCACCTTTTTTTTCAAGAAGGGCAACAATTTGGGCTACACTTGAATTTTTTTGGCCAATTGCAACATAAACACAGTAAACATTTTTGCCTTTTTGGTTTAAAATTGTGTCAATAGCGATTGTTGTTTTTCCAGTTTGACGGTCTCCAATTATTAACTCACGCTGTCCTTTTCCAATCGGAACTAGTGAGTCAATTGCTAAAATTCCAGTCTGAAGTCCACGGTCAACACTTTTTCTGTCCATTATTGAAGGTGCATTTGTAAAAATTTCAGATTTTATGCTATTGTCAAATTCACCTTTTCCATCAATTGGTTGGCCAAGGGCATTAACAACACGGCCTAAAAGTTGATCGCCAACTGTAATTGAAATGACAGACTTTGTTCTTTTGACAGTTGAGCCTTGAAAAACAGAGTTTTCATTTCCCATAATAACAGCACCAATTAAATCTTGCTCAAGATTCAGTGCAATTCCAAAAACACCATTTTCAAATTGAACAAGCTCACCAAATTTTACTTTTTCAATCCCAGAAACAAGTGCAACTCCATCTCCAACAACAATAACTTTTCCAATATCATCATGTTGAATTTTGGATTCGAAATTTTTAATTTCATTTTTAATTATTGCGGTTAAATTTATATCTTTATTCATGTTAAAAACCTTTAAATTTATATATTTTTTATGAGTTTTTGCTTGAGTGAGCGCAACTGTGATGAGAGTGAGTGTTCAAAAATGTGGTTATCAATGCTTATTTTGATACCAGAAATTAATTTTGGATTTACTTTTGGGCGTAAAACTATTTTTTTATTTAATTTTTGGGAAATTAAGTCTTCAAATTTAGCAATTTCTGATGGTGACAATGGAAATGCACTTTGAATTTGACCTCAACTTTGGCCTAAATAAGCATTTGCAAGCTTTATAAATTTAATTAAAATTTGATTATAATGTGAAAAAAGATTGTTTTTGCATATTACTTTAAGAAAATTTATCATGTAAGTGTCAATTTTTGAGTCAAAAATTTTCTCTATCAAAGTATATTTTTCACTTTTTGAAATAAAATATGACGTAAAAATCGAAATTAAAGAAGAATTGGCGCTAACTAAATCAATTATATAAAAACTATCATTTATAAATTGATCTACTTTTTTTTCAGATATTGAGATTTCTAAGAGCGACTCAGAATATCCGTAAATATTTTTTACCTGTGGGTGCATTTTTATTCTCTAATATTTTTCTCAGATTTTAGCAAATTTTCTAGATCTAAAACCAATTTTTCGTGTAAGTCTTTGTTGTTTTGCTCTTGATTTATCAAGAATTTTTTACTTATATCAGCAGCAACATTAATAATATTTTCCTGATGTTTTTTTACAATTTCTTTTTCATATTCGGTTAAAACTTTTTGACCTTCAGAAATAAGGCGACGAGCTTCTTCGGTGGCTTGTTTTTTTGAGTCTTCGATAAGCTTATTTGCCTCAAGTTGAGATTCATGTTTTAAATCAATGCAATATTGCTTTGTTTCTTCTAAATGATTTTGCGATTGTTTTGCTAATTCTTTAGCTTCATTATTTGATTGAATTGTTGAGTCGATGTGATTTTGGAGAAAATCCTTACGATCTTTGATATATTTTTTAAGTGGACGATAGACAAAATAAGTCAAAACTAAAAATAAAACTAAAAAACTAGCAAGTGTTGCAGCAACTACATAAACATTAGGGATTATCCCTTTAAACAATTCGCTTAATGATTGATTGATACTTGGTTGCATTTTTTACAAATTTAGGATTAACCTTGTACGAAAATTAGGATAAAGGCAATTAAAAGCGCGTAAATTGATGATGTTTCTGCAATAGCTGTTCCAATTATTAGAACACGAAAAACTTTTTTTTGTGCTTCAGGATTTCTTGCAATAGCATCACAAGCTTTTCCAACAGCATAACCTTGACCGGCACCAACACCGATAACTCCGATCATGGCGAGTCCGGCACCTAAATATGCAAATGCAGTTGCATTTAGTCCTGAATCAGCGGTCTTAGTAGCAGTTTCTTGAAAATTTTGAACAACTTTTTGCGAGAAATTTATAACAGATTCCATTTTTTTTCCTTTTTTTTATAGTAAATTTATAATAACTTAATTATTTTGTTTCCAAAATAATTAAGTTTGAACAATGTTCAATGTTTTTTGTTCAGTTTTTTGCTTTTCTGGTGGGTGAATTACTTCCATTCCTCAATATGAAACAGTTAGAATTACAAAAATAAATGACTGTATCAACGAGCCGATAATATCAAAATAGATAAGAAACGGTGGGAAAATTAATACAACCGGTAAATTAAAATTACCAAAAGCACCTAGCGGGATTTTTTGGTAAAGTCAAAGAACACCTGAATAAATAATCAAGAAAAAAACGGAACCTGAAATTATGTTCCCATACATCCTGAAAGAAAGTGAAATTAATGGAGCGGGTGCCCCTATTATTTTAAGTGGATTTTTTGCAAATTCAAGTATATAATATCTTTTTGCAAAAATTGATCCAACAACAAAAATCCCTAGTCAACTAATCATCGCCAAACTTAGGGTTACCGAAATTGAAGTAGAAATTGGCTCAAGACCTGCCAGTGATAATAAATTACCTAATAAAAAGAAGGTAAAAAGTGAAAAAATGTAAGGTTTTACTTTGTTTACATAACCTTCACCGGAGGACTCAACAAGATCATCAATAAATAAAAAGTATGATTCTGCAAATAAAACTATTGCTGAAGGAGCTTTATCAACTTTTGCTTTTTTTATGTGGAAAAAGATAATAATTGATAAAATTATTACAAAAACTACTAAAATAAAAAGAGTAAATAATTGCGGTTGATTTCAGTGTGAAAAAAAATTCATTTTTATTCCTGCATGTTTTTGCGCTTTGATAATAAAAAATAAATTATAGCACTAATTGGAAAAATTGTATAACCAAAAATAAAAGAAATTATATTTATTGGTTTAAGTAAAAAATCTAAGCTATTTTCAGCAGCTGTTTGAAATGATTTATTAATAAAAAAAATAGCTATCAAAATTGCAGCTTGAAACAAAATTAATATAATATAAACAAAAAAAGCAAAAAATGAAGAGGTTTTTTCTTTATTTTTTGCTTTTTTTGTTATGGTGCTAAAAAATAAGTGTTTTGAAAGCAAAAAGGAGGCAACACTAAAAAAAGAGAAAAATCATCCTAAAATTAGTGTGTAATTTCAAATTGCAACCAAAGATAAAATCAGTGCAATTGCTAAAAAAATCTTAAAATAGAAGTAATAAAAATATTTCATTGCTTAAAAATGGCCTAATTTTTAAATGATTTTAGCACAACTAATTTTTTCAAACCCATTTTTTTATTTACACTTGCGATAATATTCTTAACTTTTGGACTTGTATTTAACATACTTATATCATAATCAGAAATTTTTGACAAACAAATTCCAAACCCTGATAATAAAGAAAAATCTTCGATTTTATTTGCAAGCGCAACTAAATTATTGTACAACAAATCATAATTATTTGAAGGTTGAGATAAATCTGTAAAAAAACGGTTTTGTTCTTTGTTTTTTAACTTAAAATATACTTCAACACGGTTTGCCCCTTTATTAAACTGGTCTAGTTTGGCAACTAAACTTGGCAAAAATTCTGAAATTAAAAGTAGTGTTTCTGTCTTTGTTGGAGTAGCATAAGGAGAAAAAGTGCGAAAATGTGAGACACTTTTAAAATTTTCGGACTTGTTTGCAACAATGTTGTCGCCTTTTGAAGTCAAAGATTGAAATAATCCATAACGCTGAACGCCTAAAACTTGAATAATTTTTTCATTATCAACTCCAGCTTTTACTAGATCATTGATGGTAAAAATTCCAATGTTTTTTAGTTTTTGAGCCGTGGAAATTCCTATTCCAAAAAGTTTTTCGATTTTTTGGGAATAAATAAGCGGTATGATTTTGTCCCTTGAAATAACAGCGATTTTTTCTCGTGTGTGTTTGGCTAAATTTGTGGCCATTTTTGCTAATAATTTATTATGAGAAACGCCAATTGAAATTGGTAATTTAAGTTCTTGTTGCACTTTTTTCTTAATATAGTACAACATTTGGTAAATTGTCTTAAATTTTCGAAAATAATCAGTCAAATCCAAAAAACACTCGTCAATTGAGTAAATTTCAATTTTTTTTGTAAAATTTTTAGTGATAAAATCAAAAAATTGCCTTGATAAAAAGCGATAATAAGCCAAATTTGGTTCAATTACGACCAAATTTGGGATCTTTTTTTTAATATATACGGTTTTATCTGTAATTTTGAACCCTTTTTCTTTAACCTCTTTAGAAATAGAAACAGCCATTGCAAAATCCTCTTTTCGAGAAATAGCAATTGGCTGGCCTTGTAATGTTGGATCAAGTCTAATTTCTGATGAGACAAAAAAAGTATCAATATCAATGTGGGCAATTATTTTTGGCATGTGACAAAAATAATTATACTATTATTTTATTTTTTTACAATTTAGCACTAAATATCTTGATACAGGCTAATTTTATAATTTCTATTTAATTTATTCTTTTTATATTTTCAGAGAATTTCTATATAAATTGTTTGCTGATTTTCATCAATTTTGTACCGAAAATTCAAAGATCCAAATGATACTTTAACTTTTGAAATAATTTCTTTAATAACATTTTCAACTAATCACTCATCAATATAAACTTTTCCTTGTTTTACTTTTATTGTATCGTAAAAATCATTAGCATAAATATTGGGAAAAACATCATTTTCTTTGTATTCTGATTCATTTTTGACTTCAAAATCTAGTTGTTTTTTTAAAGGTGATAGTGATTTTTCAACTCTAGAATTATACAAATACCAACCTAGAATTCCGCCGCCGACAATAATTCCTGTTGCAAAAAGGCCTGATAAAATTTTAGCAGTGATTTGCATCTATTCTTCTAACTGATTTTCTTCATCTTCTTTAAAATTAGTAAAAGAAAGATCTCTAAGCTGCTCGATTGTTAAAAAATTAGTTGCAACATATTTAAAATCTTGATTAGAAATTTTAATTTCATCAGATTTTATAAAAGGAGTTGGATAATTTGTGATTTTCAGACGGTAAATTCCTTTTTTCTTTTCGTAGTCAATCAATTTTTTGTGTATTTGTTGCGAAAAACCAACACTTATTTTCTCAAAATCAGAATTAATTGACATTTCAACTTTTGGATTTAGGTATCCTGAAAAATTATAAGGAATAATGAATCCTTGTTGGGAAATTTGTGAATTTCCACTAAAAACAACCCGTTCTTTTGAATCATAAAAGGTGGTTGAAGTTATAAAAATGTCCCCAATTATGTATTTTCCCTCAACAATTTCAGGTTTTGTGTTTTTATTATAGATATCTGGGCGAAACTGGAAGGATAAATTTAAAAAATTTTTTGCTGCTGTGGGTGATTTTATTGGCAGATTTGTCAGTTTTAAGTCAGAAATATTGATCTGGCGATCGATATTTCCGGCATGAAAAGTCTCAGGATCAACCCCAACTTTGAAAATATTTATATTGTGTTTTTCTTGAATAAATTTAACAGGGAAAAAATAAACTGTTTGTTCGTCAATTTTTTCATAAGTTTTAGAAAATTCACGCGAGGCATCAGCTCCTAAATTTGCCATTTTTATTGATTTTAGGAGTTTAAAGCCAATTCCTTGATTTTGGATAGAATATTCTTTGCGTACATCTGAAAAGTTGCGGATTTTTACCACATTGTCAAGCATCATTTGTTGCTCGTTATGTTTTGTCAGATACACTAAAATATTATCTATTTTTTGAAATTTGTCAGCATTATCTTTACTTTTTTCGCCATCAAGACCTCCAAAAGTAAAAATTGCTTGATTAAATCGCTCGGGCAGTAATTCTAAAACTTTTGGACCTGCAGGAATTGAATTATTTACTTGGACATAAACATCCACTTTTCCCGGTATTTTTGAAAAAACAGTAACAATTACTGTATATCTGTTTGAAACAATGTCGCGCTCGATTTTTACAAATTGTCTAATTCCATTAGGTGATGAATTTGATGCATAATTAAAAGAAATTTGGCCATAGCTTCTTGCAATTTGAATTTCAGGGCTTTGGCTTGGAATAAGATCTAAATTCATAAACTAAAGATTTAAAATTATAATAAATTGGTCGATTGCTTTGTGCATATTTTTATAATATGTTGATTTTGACCAGTATTTTTTAATTCAATTACGGTCATTATCGATAAATTCTTTGATTAAAAGCTTGGTATATCTAGGTTCTAAGAGTGAAAGAGCTCTATCAATCGCTGAAATTGGTAAATCATCATTTTTATTTGTAATTCCTAAAGTTTCATAAACTTTTTCTTTTTGTGAGTGGAGTTTATTAGTTTTATGGTATAGGAATAAGAAAGCAACTAGTGATTTTTTTTGAACAAATGTCCATTCTGATGGATCTTTTAATTTTTTTCGCAATGATCTTGCAGGTTTACGGAAATCATCCATTTTTATATCTCCTGTTAGAAAAATTAAATTAAATTAGCTCAAAAAAATTAATAAAGGTCAAAATATTTTAACTTCATTGAAATTCAAAATTATAAATTTTAACAGTGTCCCCTGATTTTATTCCTAGTTTTAAAAGTTCGTTTCACAAGCCGATATTTTTAATTTTTGAGTTAAATCTAAAAATATTTTCCTGGGAATTTAATGGTATTTTATTAACTATTTTTTTAATTAACTCACCACTAACCTCGTAAAATCCTGGAAATTTATTAGTAATTAAAAATGGCACCTCAAGATTATATTCAACAAAATCTTCCTTTTCTTCTGTTTGTTCAATACTTTCGGTTTGATTTGCTTGCAAAATAAGTTCAAACATTTTTCTCTTAATATTTTGAATTTCAGCACTGTTATTTGAAATCAAACTGGCTTGAATTACAGGAATTTCGGGAAATTCTTGCTGAAAAAGCTCAAAATTTTTTTTAAAACTGGGTAAATCAGATTTATTTGCTATTATTATTTGGTTTAGTTTTAGTAATTTTTGACTAAAATTAGCTAGCTCGGCGTTAATACTTTTAAAATCATCAATCGGGTTTTTTTCTTGGCTACCAAAGTCAATCACATGAGCAATTGCACGGCAACGTTCGATATGCTTTAAAAAAACAATTCCCATTCCTTTTCCCAAACTTGCTCCTGAAATTAAACCAGGTAAATCTGCGACAACAAATGAATCATTGTAAGATTTGACCATGCCCAGTTGCGGAACAATAGTTGTAAATTCATAGTTAGCAATTTTGGGTTTAGAGTTAGAAATTAATGATAAAAGTGTCGATTTTCCGGCATTTGGTTTCCCAACTAGACCAATATCAGCCATGACTTTGAGTTCAAGTTGAAGAATTAATTTTTGACCTTCTTCACCGTTTTCAGATATTCGGGGCGCTTTATTTCTTGAATTCTTAAAACGGGTGTTGCCCTGACCGCCTTTGCCGCCACGGGCAATCAAATATTTTTTTTGAGTTACTACATCACAAATCAAAGTGTTATTTGAAAACACTTGTGTTCCAAGGGGAACTTTTACAAAAATATCCTTGCCATTAGCCCCCGTCCTATTTTTTGATCTACCGTTTTCACCGTTATTTCCGAAAATTTTTTTAGTTTGATAAAACGGAAATAACGAATTTAGACCAGAATCTCCAATAAAATAAATAGAACCTCCATTACCACCATCGCCTCCATCTGGTCCACCTTTATCAACATGAGCTTCTCTGCGAAATGATATTACCCCATCGCCACCCCTACCTGCTTGAATTTCTATCGAAACTTGATCAATAAATCTCATTTTATTCCTTTCATAATTTATATTGTTCGTATAAATTATCTAATTTTTCCATGTAAGGGGTGTCGTCAAAGTATTTAGTTTCTTGAGCATTGACTCATAAAATTATAAGGTAAAGGACGAAAATTCTATGTAATAATATTAGTTTATAATTTAGTTTTCCATAGAAATTAAGAAAAATTTTTTCCTGTTCATCATTTAACCTTGCAGATTCTATAAAATATGCAAGGTCAAAATGTATGTCGCCTTTTGATGCATATTCCCAATCTAAAAAATAAATTTTTTTGTCTTTTTCAACCATATTCATTAATCACAAGTCATTATGAAGTGGTTTGGTTTTGTCCATATTTACCAAAATTTCATTGATAAATGGGTTATATTTTTCAATTGTAGGGTTTTTTATCCCTTTTTCAGCCAGAATTTTTAAATATTGTTCTACCCGAAATGCATGGTTAGATGGTGGAAAAACTAAATTTGAATTATGAATTTCCCTTAACTGATAAGCGATTTTTTCAAGCGATTCAGTGGTAATTTCAACATCAGATCCTTCAATTCATTCTCAAATAATTTTTTCTTTTGAATCAGATATTAGTTTTGGAACAAAATCAAAATTTGATAAAATTGAATAATCAATTTGATGATTCATTCCATTATAAACTTTTTCTTGAATAAATTGTAAATCCTTGCGAAAAGATTTATTAGTAAAACCAATTGAAATTTTTTTCATACTATAAATTTTATTAGATTTTTAGGATTTTAAGCTAATAATTCTTGCTAGGACAAAAATAAATGTTTGTTTATTCCGCCCTAGCGTAATATTTTAAGAAAAACTGCTATTTTTTTCTTAAAATAGGAAAATTGGTCGATTTTTCCTACTTTTGAGATTTTTTTACAAAAAAAATTAAATTAAAATAAGAAAAAACAAGAAAATTATTTATAACCCAATATTTAAAAAGGACAAAAATGACTGAAATTAACGACAAATCACTATTAAAACAAGCTTTAAGTGATATTAAGAAAAAATTTGGAAATGAATCTATCATGGTTTTAGGTGAAAAACCACCGATTGACACTGAAGTTTTTTCCTCTGGAAGTATGGCCATTGATATGGCTCTGGGAATTGGCGGATTCCCAAAAGGTAGAATTATTGAAATTTATGGCCCTGAATCATCAGGAAAAACAACTATTACTTTGCACGCGATTGCCGAAGTTCAAAAACGCGGCGGAATTGCGGCATTTATTGACGCTGAGCACTCGATTGATTCTCAATATGCAAAAAATTTAGGAATTGATATTGATAATTTAATTCTTTCTCAGCCAGATTCAGGTGAACAAGCTCTTGATATTGTCGACACATTAGCAAAAACAAAAGCTATTGACTTGATTGTTGTAGATTCGGTTGCCGCTTTAGTGCCAATGGCTGAACTCCAAGGCGAAATGAAAGATCAAGTAATTGGGGCTCAAGCACGACTTATGTCAAAAGCACTTCGAAAAATAACCGCATCATTAAATAAAAACGGAACAACAGTTATTTTTATCAATCAAATTCGTGAAAAAGTAGGGGTAATTTTTGGAAATCCAGAAACAACCCCGGGTGGAAGAGGACTAAAATTCTACGCTTCAATTCGGCTTGATGTTAGAAAAGTTCAACAAATTTCGACCGGAAATGATATAACAGGGCATAGCGTAAAAATAAAAGTTGTTAAAAATAAGCTTGCAATCCCATTTAAAACAGCATTAGTTGAAATTGTTTTTGCAAAAGGTATTTCAAAATCTGCTGAACTTATTCATTTAGGGGAAGAATTAGGAATCCTTACTAGAAAAGGATCATGATTTGCATACAATGGCGAAAATATTGCTCAAGGAAAAATGAACTTGAAGCTATTACTTGAAAATAATGAGAAATTATTTAATGAAATAAAGGAGCAAATTACTGAAAAACTTAACGAAAATCAAAAGGAAAGTTCAGAAATATAGTAAAATTATACCATAATGTTCAAAAGAGCAAAATGGATTTTTTACTATTTTTTTTTATTAATTTTCCTTGCGGGTTTTAGCGGAACTATTTACATAATTTATGTTTTTCTGTCTAGAAATCTTGATTGAATCGCGATTTTAACACTTGTTTCAGTTTATAGTTCTACCTCACTTTTTAATTTATTTATTTTGCTACAAAGAAGAAGACATGAAGCAAAAATTTCATGGCTGATCGCTTGTTCTATTTTGCCAATAATCGGACCAATTGCTTATATTTTTTTAGGGCGAAAATACTCAAATCACCAAAATGTTAAGCATTATTTTTCACAATATCAATATTTTATTGGCTCAAGTAAAACTAATGAAAAGTTGTTAGAAAAAATTCCTAAAACTGACCGAGATTTATTGGTTTATTCAAGTAAATATTTTTTATCTCCTGTTCAAAAATTTACCGGCGATTTAATTGTTGATGGTCATAGTTTTTTTGAAAAACTTTTTAACGACATTCAAAAGGCAAAAAAATTCATTTTTATTGATATTTATATTGTAAAAAATGACTTTATTTGAAAAAAATTAAAAAGATTGTTAATTAATAAGCGCAAACAAGGTGTAAAAATTAAGATTATCGTCGATTCTTTTGGGACTTACTACATAAAAACACGGCAATGACTTGAATTAAGAAGTCAAAAAATTGAAGTTCTTTTGTTTAATGCCTTCAAAGTACCTTTTATCTCAGGGCAAAGTTTTTATAGAAATCATCGAAAAGTTTTTCTAATTGATGGAAAAATTGTATATACTGGTGGAAATAATATTGCTGAAGAATACTCAGGTTTTGACAAAAATTATGGCTATTGAATGGATTTAAATCTTCGACTTGAAGGCGAAATTGTCGAAGCTTATTGCCGAAATTTCCTATTTCATTGGTCAAAGTGGGGTAAAAAAAATATTTCTAAATCTGAAATTAATAATTTTTGCAAACTTGAAGAAAACAGCAACCAATCTACTAAAATAAAAAATTTAGGGGTTGTTATTCAAAATGGGCCAAATTTGCCCGACTCTTTGATTGAAGGCTTTATTTTAAAAAGTATTTATTCGGCCAAAAAAAATATTAAGCTTTTTTCGCCATATTTTGTGCCAACACAAAAAATTATCGACGCACTTAAGGACATTTTACTTGCAAAAATAGAGGTAGAAATTTTTATACCAGGTAGAAATGACATTTTATTGATTAAAACTTTTAATCAATACTTTGCCTACAAACTGTTAAAAAAAGGTGCTAAAATTTACTTTTTTAAAGAAATCTTTTTTCACGGAAAAGCAATAATTATCGATGATAATATTGGAATGATCGGCACATCGAATTTAGATGCTAGATCTTTATTTTTCCAATATGAAACCAATTTATTTTTTAAAGGTAAAATTTTAAACAAGCTTTTGAATCACATCGACTTGCTTAAAAAACAAAATATTATTGTTGAAGTAAAAGAATTTAATAAAATTTCTAACTTTTTTAAGTTTTTAATTTTCTTTTTGAAAACTTTGGCTTAGAAATTAGCTTTTTTATAGTATAATTTAATTTATTTTTGGTTATTAGTCATGTTAAAAAC
The DNA here is from genome assembly GCF_030012565.1 of Mesomycoplasma ovipneumoniae. Classification (NCBI taxonomy): domain Bacteria; kingdom Bacillati; phylum Mycoplasmatota; order Mycoplasmoidales; family Metamycoplasmataceae; genus Mesomycoplasma; species Mesomycoplasma ovipneumoniae. Next base: position 921,458 of record NZ_CP124621.1, read on the forward strand.
AGTTTTAGTTATTTTTATTGCGATTTTTGGTTTCCTGATTGTTTTAGTTTCGCTAATTATGTCACCACATTCAAACTCATTCTCAGGAGCGCTAATCGGATCGAGTGATTTGGATTTATTCCAAGTATCAAAAGAACGTGGTATCAAAAAGTTCACAAAATGAGCAATGTTTATATTAGGCTTTATTTTTTTAGCTCTATCGTTAGTAATTAGGTTGTTGTAAGATTCATGGAAATTATATCTCAAGAAAAACTCAAAAATTTTCTTAAAAACGAAAAGACTTTTATTGAAATTGTTAGAAAATTTAACGTGCCTTTTGACTTAAATCAACATTTGACACACCAAATAAGCACTTTAATTGAAAATTTCCAGGTTTTCAAAACTCTGGAAGGCAAATATTATTGACCTAAATTTATAGAAACTCGGGTTGGTATTTTCCGCGCTACCCAATCATCGTTTGGTTTTGTTGAAGATAAGCAAAATCCAGCCCAAAAAAATAATATTTTTATACCCGGAAGATTTACTGCAAATGCTCTTGAGGGCGATGAAGTCAAAATCAATATTTATGTTGACAGATTCAAAAGTGATCAATTTTTCGGTGTTGTTACTAAAATTATTCAGCGAAACACTAAGTTTTTAATTGGAAAAGTTGTTAAAGACGATAAATTTTGAGATTTTGAGCCTATTAATTTTAAGGGGAATTTTTTCTTTCGCTGAAATTCAACTCAAGATCTAGAAATCAATAATTTTTATAAAGTAAAAATTATTGATTATCAAAAAAATGTCCTTAAACTAGATGTTATTCAAAAAATTGGACACAAATCAGAGCCTTTTTTACATGTAAAAATTCCTATAATTGAATCAGAAATCACTGACACATTTAGCGCAGAAGTTCTGGCTGAATCATCAAAAATTGAACAAGAAATAAAAAATATCGAGAAAAACAGAGTAGATTTACGAAATGAACTTGTGGTAACAATTGATGGCGATGATACAAAAGATTTTGATGACGCCATTTCTATTGAACAAACAAAAGAGGGAAATTTTCTCTTAAAAGTTCATATTGCAGACGTAGCACATTATGTAAAACAGGATTCAGCAATTGATATTGAAGCACAAAAAAGGGGAACTTCAATTTATTTGCCTCACATGGTAATTCCAATGCTACCTGAAGAATTATCAAACGGAATTTGCTCTTTGATGCCTAATGTCGACAGATTTACTATCACAATGGAATCTCTTATAAACAAAAAAGGTGAAAATTTATACATTAAAATTTACCCTTCTGTAATTAATTCAAAATGGCGTCTAACTTATGAAAAAGTAAATAATTTTTTTGCTGGTTCATTTTCATTTGGCGATACAGATCTAGAAAATATGTTAAAAAAGTGTTTAAATTTAAACACTATTTTGTCAAATTTCAAGAAAAAGCAAGGGTATATTGACCTTGCGCTTGATGAAGTTAAAATTATTTTAGACCAAGAAGGATATACACAATCCCTAAAACTAAAAAGAAGAGGAACTTCTGAAGAATTAATTGAAAATTTTATGATTAGGGCAAATGAAAATGTTTCAGAATTTTTAACTAAGAAAAAAATTCCGATTTTATACCGGATTCATGCAACCCCTGATCCTGAAAAAATAACAATTTTTAATCAAGTTATTAAATCTTTAGGCATACAACACAGCTTAAAATTAAATCCTACTTCTAAAGAGTTTGCACATAAAATTAATCAAATAAAACTAGAAAATAACGACAATTTTCTTAAATATTCAATTTTAAGAACGATGCAAAAAGCAATTTATAGCACTGAAAACGAAGGACATTTTGGTCTTGCAGCTAGTTTTTATAGTCATTTTACCAGCCCTATCCGTCGTTATCCTGATTTATTATTGCATAGAATTATTCGCAACTTTTTGTTCCAAAAAAATGATGACATTGAAACTTATAAGGAAATTTTGGAAAAAAATTCCTATACCACAACCGAGTTAGAACAAAAAGCATTTAATTTAGAGAGAAAAATTGTAAATATAAAAAAAGCTGAGTATGTCCAAAATTTGATTGGAAAATCCTTTAGAGCACAAATAACTTCTATTATTAAATCCGGATTTTTCGTTGAAATTGATGGAATGTTTGATGCCTTAATAGTAAATAAAACTCTTCCTGATAGCGAAAATGATCCTTATGTATTAGCAGAGGATAATTTTTGTTTATATAATAAAAAACATAGATTTAAATTAGGCGAATTTATCGATGTTAAAATTGAAAGCGCCAATATTTGAGACGGAAAAATTAGTGCTGTTTTAACAAACTATTAGTCTTATTTGTAAAAAATGCTATAAATTACAGCGTTTTTTGATTTCACGAGTTTCCAAGTTTGATGAGTTAATTTTAAAAAAGTAAAATTACTAAATATTTAAACTACATCTTTAGCTAAAACACTCACAAAAATCATTTATGGATAAAATAACAAAAATATAAAAAAAATACAACTACTATTTAAACTCAATGCAAATAGAAAACTCGTTTTTATTTGCAGCGAGCCTAAAAAAACATATGAAGTTTTGAAAGAACAATAACCAAAAGCCCTAAATTTATAGATTTCTAAACGGTTAAATTTATGGCATTCCATCATATTTAAAAATATGACGGAAAATTCGCATTTTCTGATTTTTTAGACAAAAAACATAATTAATTCCCCCTTAATTCAATATAAAAATTTATTAATTATTCTCATGTGATTAATATTATAACATAATTTTTTTCTTAGACCAAGCATTTTTTTTTTTTTTTTGAAAAAGGTTGATTTCAAAACTATAAAAATTAAGGTTTTAGCATCAAAAAACCCGGATTTACGGGTATTTTTGCATATTTATATTCACTAAAAAGTGAATTTTTACCACCTAACTGTCAAACTCAGGTGTTTTAACAAATTATTAGTCTTATTTGCAAAAAAATGCTGTAAATTACAGCGTTTTTTTAATTTTTATTTCTTTTCTTAAAGATTTTATTTTTAAGTTTTTTTGAAATTCAAGGTTGAGCATGATCATAAAGAGAGACAATAAAAATTCCAATAGGTCCAACAAAAATAAAAATATCTGCAAAATTAAATGTCCCACTTGACCTTACAAATGGCAAAAAAAGTAAATCTTTTACTTGATTATCATCCAAAATTCGGTCAATTTCGTTACCTCAATTCCCACCTAATAATATGGCCATAAAAACTGTAAGCGAATATTTTTTTGAAAAAGGAATCAAAATCAAAAGTATCAAACTTAATAAAAAGGCAAAAATATGAATGCCTGTAAAACCAATAAATTTATTAATTCCCGAAGTTACACCTTGATGCAAAAGTGGACGAAAACCAATAAAACCTCATGAAATAATTTTGACAAAGCCTTTATCGGTTGATTCCCTATACTCTTCTGGGGTAAAAATTAAATTTTTTGTTAGTTGATCGATTAATAAAGCAACTAAAATAACCAAAAAAGCAATCAAAATGTTTATTAATAAGCGTTTTTTGCCGATTTTAGTATATTTTGAATTAATATATTTAATAATAGGGTTAATTTTTGTTTTCATTCAAAACCTCAAAACAACGACCACAAACATCCTGAATTTTTTCAAAATGGTTTCAACATCTTGGACATTTAGGTCAATTAAGATTATAAATGCTTATTTCATCCTTAAATTCGACTTTTGCAACCATTAATAATTTCACAAGATCAAGTGATTTTAGAAAATTTGAGGAATTAGAATCTAAAACAACCGCAATTTCATTTGAACGATTTATTTCTTTTGATTGAATTTTTTGCTCAATTAGTTGATAAACTGAATCTTTAACATCGAAAAATTCAGTTCATTTTTCGTCTAATTTTGGATCAAAATTAGACTTTTTAAAGAAATTTTCCAAGTGTATTGATGTTTGTTTTTCACTTTTTTGAACAAATTGGTAAATTTCTTCGGCTGTTGTTGGCATAATTGGCGCAATTGCAATATTTAAAACTAATAAAAGTTCATAAAAAACGTATTGAATTGAGCGTCTTTTTACTGAATTTTTTGAATCAGCATACAAAATATCCTTAACAATTGACAGATAAAAATTAGAAAATTCAATTATAAAATTATTAATTATTTTTACAACACGAACAAAGCGATATTCATCATAATACTGAATTATTTCGTTTTTTAGCTTTTGAATTTTATTATATATAAACAGGTCAACTTCTTGTAATTCATATTGTTTTGGTTCAAAATCTGCTAAATTTGTGATTAAAAATCGAACTGTGTTGCGAATTTTACGATAAATTTCAACATTTTGCTCAAAAATTGACTCTGAATAAACAATGTCATTATAATATTCACTATTTGCAACTCAAAGTCGAAAAATATCACAACCGTACTTATTCAAAATTACAAGCGGATCAACTCCATTTCCTCTTGATTTTGACATTTTGTTACCTTTTGAATCAACAACAAAACCATGAGACAGTAATTTTTTATAAGGTGAAAAACCAAAATATATCACCGAATTTATTAATGATGAATTAAATCAACCGCGATATTGGTCAGATCCTTCTAAATAAATATCAAAAGGAGGTTTTTCGTTGTTAATATTTGCGGCCAAAAAACTAACACCTGAATCAAATCAGACATCCAAAATATCGTTTTCTTTCGTTCAACCTAAATTTTGGTATTTAGGAGGCAAAAGTTCGTCAGCTGTTTTTTGATATCAGATTGAAGAGCCAAATTCTTGAACTTGTGAAATTATATGGTCAAAAATTTCTGGCTTATCTAAAACAGGATTTTTATTTTTGTCATAAAAAATAATTAACGGAATTCCTCAACTTCTCTGGCGCGAAATTAGTCAGTCTTTTCTGTCAATTATCATTTTTGTTAAGCGGTTTTTGAGTCATTTTTCAGGAAATTCAATTTGATTTATTGCTGTTTCAAGTTCTTTTTTAATTTTCTCAACAGAAACAAATCACTGCGGTGTGCCGCGATAAATTACGGGTTTTAATGTTCGCCAATCATGCGGGAATGAGTGGGTGATAAAATTTAATTTTAAAAGTGATTGTTTTTCCTTGAGATATTCGCTTATTGATTTATTTGCTGAATCATAAAATTGACCAGAAAATTGACCTGCTTTTTCATTAAATTTTCCATCATCTTCAACGTGCATAACCATTTCAAGATCATTTTCTCGACCAATCCAGTAGTCATCTTCACCAAAAAGTGGCGCAAGATGAACAAGACCCGAACCAGCATCCAAAGTAACATGGTGACCTGAAACTATAGGGCAAACTTTGTCAAAAATAGGGTGAAAATACTCGATATTTACAAGATTTTTTCCTAAAAATGTGTCAATAATTTCATAAGAATTTCAGCCAAAACTTGAGGCTAATGTTTGTAATAATTTTTCGGCTAAAATGTAAAAATTTGATCCAACTTTTACTCTAACATAGTCAAAATTTAGACCAACAGCTACTCCTGCATTTGCGATTAGTGTTCAAGGGGTTGTTGTTCAAATAATGATTTTATCGCCACTTTTTACAAAATTGTTGCCATTTTTAACTTCAAAAGCAACAAAAATGGAAGGAGAACGGTGATTTAGATACTCAATTTCGGCTTCGGCTAGGGCACTTTGACTTGAAGGAGATCAATAAATTGGCTTTAAAGCACGATAAATTAGACCTTTTTCAGCGATTTTTTTAAATAATTTTAGTTGCTTTGCTTCATAATGCGGGTCATTTGTTTGATAAATTTGGCTAAAATCTGTTAATAAATTTAATTTTTCAAACTGTTTTTTTTGAACTAAAATTTGTGAATTAGCAAAATCATTTGCTTTTTGGCGAATTTCTAATGTCGATTTTGTGTCAATTTGGTTAATAATTTTATTTTCAATTGGAAGACCGTGAGTATCTCAACCTGGCACAAAAGGTGAATAAAAACCAGACATTGATTTATATCGAACTATTATATCTTTTAAAACTTTATTAAGAGCATGACCAATATGAATGTCACCATTTGCATAAGGAGGTCCGTCATGAAGAATAAATCTTGGATTATTAATATTTTTTTTTAAAAGTTTTTGATAAATGTCTTCATTTTTTCAAAATTCAGTAAAAAATTTGTCCTTTTGAGGCAAATTAGCTTTCATTGAGAAATCTGTGGAAAATATATTGAGCGAATTTTTATAGAAATTTTTATCCATTGTTTATTCCTTTTCAATCTTTTCAAGAATTAAATTTATGTCAATTTCACTTATTTCTTGAAGTTTAGTCTTTAAAATCTTACTAGAATTTGCTTGATTTTGTTCAATAAAATTTGGTAAATTTTCGTTATTTTTATCAGTTGTTAAAAATAATTTATAATTTTTTTTAGGATTAGGGTCAAAATTGATAAATTTTTGGACTGGAACGACTTTTAAAGTGGTGTCAAAATCGAAAACTTGCAAATTTTCACTATAAATTTCGACACTTTTTGGAATTATAGAAAAATCAAGTTTTGAATCAAAGCTTTTAGGAGCGATTGTTCTATTACCAAAATGAAGTTTTTCTGACGCAATTTTTTCAAAACGCGAATAATTATCAATAACCGCGATTTCCTCAGAAGAGTCAATTAAAACAGATGCAACAATTTTTTCATTTTTTTGAAGTTTTAAAATTTTTACACCTGAAGAAATACGCCCATAAATTGGAACATCTGAAGCACTTATTTTTAGTGCACGATTTTGTGACGTGATTAAAACGATGTTTTTTAATTTATTTTCTAAAAAAATGCTAATTAATTCATCACCTTCTTTGGGTTTAAAGCAATTTATCATATTATTTGGTCTAATTTTTACTATTTCTTTTAGTTGCATTCTTTTTGCATAACCAAATTTAGTTATAAAAAGCAAAAAATGATTAGAATCTAGGTCATCAACAAAAAAAGAATTAATTAATTCGTGGTCATTTTTAAGACCAAGAGAAATTTTTAAGTTATTTGGGTTATTTTTTAGCGTTAATTCTTCGAGTTGATGAGCTAACAACATCCCAACATCACCTTTATTTGTTAAAAAAAGTCCTTTTTGACGTTGATTTATTTTACCTTGAAAAACAAAAAAATCTTCTGAAGGTAACTGAATTTTTTCAATTTCCTCGACTGCATGATTTTTTATGTTCATTTTTTTAAAAAGGCCACTCTTAGAAACTCAAAAATAAAACTGCTCGTCCTTAATTAAATCTTGATGGTTGATTTTTACTTGCAATTCTTTGTCAACTATTTTAGTTTTTCGTGGAGAACCATAAATCTGAGCAAAATTTTCAAGCATTGAAATTAAATGAAGATCAAATTCTTCTTTATTTTCAATAAGTTTTTGAAATTCTTCAATATTTTGGGCTAAGGTTTTTGATTCATTTAAAAATGACTGCTGTTCAATTTTAGACAATCTATACAAACGCATCGAAGCAATTGCCTCAGCTTGAACTTCGGTAAAATTTAAATATTTAACTAAATCAGCAATTACACCCGCTTTTGAATTATCAGATTTACGAATAATTTCAATTACTTCATTAGTTATATCGGCAACTTTTAAAAAACCTTCTATGATTTCAAGCCTTTTTTTGCTTTTAAAAAGTTCATAATTAAATTCACCTAGTTTAACTTTTCTTAAATGCTCAAGGAAATAAGCAATCATTTCTTTAATTGACAGTAATTTTGGTGAATTATTACAAATTGCTACCGAATTATAGGAATAATAAATTTGCATATCTGTTTTTTGCAGTAAATAATTAAGAATTAACTCGGCGTTTGCATCTTTTTCAAGTTCTACAAAAATTAGCACACCATTTTGATCAGATTGGTCAATAACCTCTTTAATTCCGCTAATTTTTTCTTCAAATCGAATTGTATCAATTTGCTGAATCAGGTTAGCTTTTGAAATTCCAAAAGGAATAGAAGAAATTTCGATCACTTTTTGCTTGTTTTTTTCAGAAATTTTGTATGATGATGAAATTTGAATTTTTCCTTTTCCGGTTTCAAAAGCATCTAAAATTCCGGCTTTTCCATAAACTATTCCGCCTGTGGGAAAATCAGGACCTAAAATAACTTTCGAAATTTGTGCGTTTGTAATTAAAGGATTTTTGATCATTAAAATTACGGCTTGGATTACTTCAACTAAATTATGTGGAGGTATTTCGGTAGCAAAACCACTTGCAATTCCGATTGCCCCGTTAATTAACAAGTTAGGAAAAATTGCTGGTAAAACTGTGGGCTCTTTTTCGCTGTCATCAAAATTAGGATAGAAATTTACGACATTTTTTGACAATAATTCAAGCAAATGTTCACTAATTTGGGCTAGTCTAACTTCGGTATACCTCATTGCAGCAGGGGGGTCATCATCAATTGAGCCTTTATTTCCGTGCATTTCTACAAGTGGAATGTTAATTTTTCACTCTTGAGACAGCCGAACTAGTGCATCATAAATCGATAAATCTCCGTGTGGGTGAAATTTACCAATTACATCTCCGACAACTCTGGCTGATTTTTTGTAATTTTTAGTATTTTTTAGGCCTAGCTGCCACATTGAATAAAGAATTCTTCTCTGAACAGGTTTTAGTCCATCGCGAACATCAGGAATTGCTCTGTTTTGAATTATATATTTTGAGTAGCGCGTAAATTTTTCAGCCAAAATTTGATCTAACTTGGAGTTAATGATTAAATCTAAATTTTTACTCATAGACTGGCTCCTTTAAATTGTCAATAAAACTATCTTCAAGTGAAAAGTCAACATTTTCTTGGATTCAATTTTTACGCAAATCGGCTCTTTCTCCCATTAAAATGCGGAAATTTTCCTCAACTTTTTCAAGGTCTTCGATAAAAACTTTTTCTAAAGTTCGTTTTTCAGGATCCATTGTTGTCTGTCAAAGTTGGGATGCATTCATTTCACCAAGACCTTTATAACGCTGAATTTGAGCATTAGGGTGTTTTTTTACATATTCATGGAATTCTTTTTCATCTCAAATATAAATGTCTTTCTTATTTTTTTCACTAATTCGGTACAAAGGCGGTTGGGCGATATAAACAAAACCATTTTCAATTAAAGGGCGCATATGATAAAACAAGAAAGTCAAAATTAAAATTTGAATGTGAGCGCCGTCGTTGTCAGCATCGGTCATAATGATGATTTTGCCATAATTTAAGTTTTTAAGGTTAAAATTCTGGCCAATTCCAGTACCTAAAGCACTAATAATGGCGATAATTTCTTCATTTTTTAAAACTTCGATCAATCGAGTTTTTTGTGAATTTACAATTTTACCTTTGAGTGGTAAAATTGCTTGAAATTCTCGATTTCGCGCAAGTTTTGCTGAACCTCCAGCTGATTCACCTTCAACTAAAAAAAGCTCGCGATTCATAGCTTTTTTTGAATTAGCAGGTGTTAATTTTCCTGATAAAATCCTTTTTTCTTTGGCCACTGACTTAGAAATTTTTGTTTCTGTTAGACTTAATTTTAACTTTTCTTTTTGCTGATAAACATTTAGTAAAAAAGTAATAATTTTTTGAGCAGTTTCTTTATTTTGAATAAAAAAGGACATTAAATTTCTAAAAACGACCTCTTCAGTGACTGTTTTTGCCAAGACTGTTGCTAATTTATTTTTAGTTTGCCCGACAAATTCCAAAATTGGTTCAGGAATTCGCAGCGATAAAATTAAGGAAAGGCCAACTTTTACATCATTAAAGTCAAAAATTTGCTTATTTTTCAGCAAATTATTTTGTTGGCCATAAGTATTAATTGCTTTTACAATTCCAGCTTTTAGGCCATTTTCATGACTTCCGCCTAAATTTGTTTTTACGTTATTAACAAATGAAATAATATTTTCTTGTTGAGAATCAACATACTGAAATGCAAATTCTACTATGATTTCTTGACTTTTTTCTTTAAAAGCGATAATTTTGTCATGAATTTTCTGGCTATCTTTGTTTAAAAATTCAACAAAATTTTCAATTCCTTTGCTAAATTGAAAAGTTTTTTCAATACCGTTTTTTAGATCAACAAACTCGATTTTTAAATTTTTAACTAAAAAGCAAGTTTCCTGCAACCTTGAAATTATCATGTCAGGATCATATTCCTTGTGAGAAAAAAATGAAAAATCAGGCAAAAATACTATTTTTGTGCCACTAATTTTGCTAGGTCCTAATTCTTGGGTTCTATTTTCAATTTTCCCACCGTTAATAAAAGATGTATAAAACAATTTATGGTTGCGAGAAACAAAAACTTCCATTTTTTTCGATAATGCATTCACGACTGATGAGCCAACTCCGTGGAGTCCGCCGGCGGTTTTATAAATTTCATCAGAAAATTTAGCTCCTGAATGAAGTTCTGTAAAAACTAATTCAACACCAGTTTTACCGGTCTTTTTGTGAATTTCAGTTGGAATTCCGCGACCATTGTCGCTAATTTCAACTGAATTATCAGCATTTATTACCACTTTAATTTCATTTGCAAAACCAGCAATTACTTCATCAACTGCATTGTCAAAAATTTCTCAGATTAATTGATGAAGTCCGTTAATGTCTGTGGAACCTATATACATTCCGGGTCGTTTTTTTACAGCTTCAAGCCCTTTTAAAAGTTTAAGTTTCTCAACTGAATAAGTCATATAAGCCTTTCTGGGTTTTATACTAAGAATTTTATACAAAAATAAAATAATATTTGAAATTTTAAAGTAAACTGCTAAGAAAGTGGTAAAATTTACTATAAAAAAAATTTTAGTCAATTTTTTTAAAAAATATGACTAATGAAATGAGGAATAAAATGAAAAAAATTGCAATTAATGGCTTTGGAAGAATCGGTAGATTAGCACTTCGCCAACTTCTAGATCTTAAAGATGAAAATTTAGAGGTTGTTGCAATTAATGATCTGACTGATGCATCTGTTTTAGCTCACCTTTTTAAATACGACTCCGCCCAAGGAAGATTTTCTGGAACTGTTAGCGTTTTAAAAGAAGAAGACAAGAATTATCTTGTAATTAATGACAAAAAAATTCGCGTTTTTGCAGAAAAAGACCCTGTAATGTTGCCTTGAGGACAACTAGAAATTGATTTAGTTCTTGAATGTACAGGGCGTTTTGCATCAAAAGCAGGGGCTACTTTACACCTTGATGCTGGTGCAAAAAAAGTTTTAGTTTCTGCGCCTGCTGGAAGTGATGTAAAAACTATCGTTCACAATGTAAACTGCCACACTATTGATGAAAACGATAAAATTTTATCTTCCGCATCATGTACAACAAATGCGCTTGCTCCTCTTGTAAATGCGCTTGAAAAAGAATTTGGAATAAGCCATGGATTTATGACAACAGTTCATGCTTATACTGCCGATCAAAGAATTCAAGATGCACCACATAAAGATCTAAGAAGAGCACGTGCTGCCGCTGTTAACTTAGTGCCTTCTTCAACTGGTGCTGCAAAAGCAATTGGTCTTGTTGTGCCATCCTTAACTGGAAAATTAGACGGAATTGCAATAAGAGTGCCGGTAATTACAGGTTCTTTTGTTGACTTAAGCGTTGAATTAAAATCATCTCCTTCTATTGAAGAACTTAACAAAGGAATTAAAAAATACGAAAGCGAATCCTTTCTTTATTGTGACGAACCTATTGTTTCTAGCGACATTATCGGGGACAGGCATGGTTCAGTTTTTGATGCAACCTTAACAAAATTTGTTGAAGTTGACGGTAAAAGATTATACAAACTATACACTTGATACGATAATGAATCTTCATTTGTTGCACAATTCGTTAGAGTTATTAGATACTTTGTTCAAAAATAGATAATTATTTTACTTAAATCAATTAAAAAAGTGTCCTGATTTAGTTTTGGGCACTTTTTTATTTTTTTTGGCAAAAGTTAATTGCCTATTTTAAAACACTGGCAAAATCAATTTATGGTACAACAACAAAAATCATAAAAAATACAACTACTATTTAAACTCAATGCAAATAGAAAACTCGTTTTTATTTGCAGCGAGCCTAAAAAAATATGTGAAGTTTTGAAAGAGCCATAATCAAAAGCCATAAATTTGTAGATTTCTAAACGGTCAAATTTAAGGCATTCCATCATTTTTAAAAATATAATGGATAATTCGCATTTTCTGATTTTTTAGACAAAAAACATAATGAATTCCCCCTTAATTCTAAAATCCAAATTTATTAATTATTCTTAAGTGAGAGTTATTATAACACAATTTTATTTTAGACCAAGCATTTTTTTTTTTTTTTATATACAAAAGGTTGATTTTAAAATAATGAAAATTGAGATTCTAGGTCAAAAAACACTGATTTACCGATATTTTTGAATATTTATATTCAATAAAAAGTGAATTTTTGCCATCAAACTGTCAAACTCAGGAAAATAGATAATTATTTTATTTCAAGCTATTAAAAAAGGCAAATGAAAATTTGCCTTTTTTAATAGAGTTTTATTATAGATATTTTAGAGATTAGAAGTTTTTTATAGATTTTTTTATTGAGAACGACGAGAGACTAAATGAATTTTGTTATTCACAAAAATAAAATATAACTTATAAATTAATAATAATGAAAGGAGATTTTACACATGCATGAACACATACATAACGAATTTTATTATTGACAAAAATAAAATTTATTTTACAAATAAAAATACAAAAAGGAAAAATTGAAAACGCATGTAAACACACATAATAAATTTTGGTTTTACACAAAAATAAAATTTAGCATATAAATAAAAATTTAGAAAGGAGGTTATTAAACATGATTTTAGAAAAAAGTAAAATTTAACGTATAAAAAAATTTAGAAAGGAGTTTACTAAAAATACTTTTACAAAAAACCAAAAAAGAAGAAATTATAAATATAAATAGAAAGGACGTTCTAAAAATGATTTTACAAAAAAAATAAATAAAAATTAAGAAAGGAGTTTACTAAACACGGATGAAAACATAAAAAAATAATTTAATAAATAAATGTTAGACACGCAATTTATAAATAAAAAACAAAAATAAGGAGGCAATAAAGAAATAAACTATTTTTTAATGTATCATGCTTTAAAAGAAATAGAAAACGAAAACGAAAGGGTTTTGGCGGGCCAGACAGGATTTGAACCTGCGCGGGATTTCACTCCCCTAACGCGTTAGCAGTGCGTCCTCTTCAGCCTCTTGAGTACTGGCCCATATTTTTTTAATTATACCATAAAATATTATATAATAAAATAAAAAAAATAAAAGGCAGAAAAATGAAAATTTTAGGTATTGAAACCTCCCATGATGATGCATCTGTTGCTCTTTTAAGTGATGAAAAAGTTGAAATAATTTTAACAATTAGCCAAATTGAATTCCACCAAAAATTTGGTGGAACAATTCCAGAACTTGCTGCTCGCGAACATTCGCGAAATTTAGCAATAATTTTAGAAAAATTATTGCAAAAACGTGTTGATTTTTCCTCGATTGATGCTATTGCATACACAAATAATCCCGGATTATTGGGCGCTTTGAAAATAGGATTTTTATTTGCAAGCGCATTAAGTCTTTATTTTAATAAGCCTTTGATTCCAATTAACCACCTTTTAGGTCATTTTTGGTCGGCAAATATTGATGATGAAATTGTTTTTCCAGCACTTTCACTCTTAATTTCTGGAGGTCATAGTCAGTGAATTTTGGCTAAAAATGAGAGTGAACTTGAAATTATCGGCTCAACAGTTGATGATGCTCTGGGCGAAATTTATGATAAAATTGGCAGAAATTTAGGCTTAGTGTTGCCAGGTGGACCTAAAATTGACCAAATTTGACAACAAAATCGACAAAATATTGGCGAGTTCATCAATTTCAGTTTGCCAAAAAGGCTTGCAAATCCTTTGGATTTTTCTTTTAGCGGACTAAAAACTCAAGTCATAAATTTTACTAACCAAATGAAGCAAAAAAATAAACTTGATTTAAATAATGTCCAAAAAATCGCTGTTTCCTTTCAAGAAACAATAATAAAATATTTAAAAAGGCAACTTGATTCTGTTTTAAATGACAATGAAAATATAAAAACTCTAACTTTAGTTGGCGGTGTTGCAGCAAATTCTGGAATTAGAGCATTATTTAAAGAATATGAAAAAAATTATAAAATTGTTATTCCAAAAAGGGAATTTTGTACTGATAATGGCGCTATGATAGCAAAAGCTGCACAAATTGAGCTAAAACTTAAATCGCAAAAACAAAAATTAGAATCCCGGTAGCTACAATTGCTCAAAAAAATAAAGCATAAAAAAAGATATGACTGTCTTGTTTTTTTAGTTTGTAATTCAAAATTAAGTTTTCTTGCATCGTGTTTTGGATTTCTTTGTAGCGATCAACTCTTTTTTCACCTACTCAAACAGTCAAAATTCCAATGGCTGATAATAAATAAGGTAAAAATCAAGTATAAATTCTATTAGTAAAGTTAAAAATATCTAAATTTAAAGAGTTTGCTTCATCAAAAAAGCTTTTGAAAATTAATTTTGTTATTAAATCAGCCGAACCAACCCCACCTGGAGAAGGCGAGAGGTTGTTTGAAATTTGTAAGAGCGTAAATCCTGATATAAATTTGAGATAATCGTGAAAATTGATGTTACTTAGATCTAAACCTTGTTCTTTTAAAGTGATAATTAAAATTACAAAAGAGAAATTTATGAAAAAAACTGGTAATTTGTAAAGTAAAAGTATTTTTGCCAACAGTTTTTTATTAGACAAAACTTCCATAAAATGATTTTTGAAATTGTCAATTAGAAATTGAAAACGGTATTCTAATCGTTGTCTATCCTCAATTTTTTTTAAAAAATTGAGATTTAAAAGTGAAACAAATAATTTAATCAGCAAGTATTGCAATTTTTTTCAAACAGAAATAATTATAATTATTAATAAAACTAAAACATTTAAAAAAATATTGACAACAAGTCAAGCAAAGAAAATGATTTTTTCCCAAGAGTCTAAAATAAAAAGGTCACGATAGTAAATAAAACCAACTGGAATTAAAATCAAACTGACAAATAAATTAAAAACCTGATGAATTAGGGCATTATATGTCAAGGTTGCGCTGATATTTTTTAAGGGATATTTCTTTTTTTGCAAATATCAATAATAACTTATTTCGCCACCAAATGAAAAAGGTGTAGAAAATTGCATAAAAGTGGCGATAAAAGTGGCGATAAAAAGGTGTCTAAATCTCGTTTTTACCTTCTGATATTTAAAAATCCGCCGTAATTGTAAGGTTGAGGTTAAATTTCAAAATAAAAAATGAGCAATTGCGCCAAGAAGAACTAATCTATTTACCCGAGATTTGAAAAAAAACTCATAAAATTTAACAAAAATTTGTGTAGGCGAGCCGTCTGCAAAACTAGAGTTGTAGAAATTATAAAATAAAATAATTAAAATTACAACAATAGTTGTTATAAAAATCCCGAATTTAAGAAAATTCTTCGTTCTGTTGTTTTTTGATGATGCTAGATTTTTATTTGCAAGTTTAACTTTATCAATAAGAAGGTTTTCCAAAAAAACGGCTTCTTTTTCGGTGTGATTTTTTGATAAAAAATTTGTGTAGAGTGTTAATTCTTGTTTTGGTTTAAAGTAAATTAGTGTGTAAAAATCGTTATTTTTTAAATTAACTTTTAATTTTATCGAATATTTTCCTGAATCTGAATTTGAAATGTTGTATCCTTGTGGACGAAATTCAGCATCACTTTCATTTACAAGCAAGTTTACAATTTTATCAAAAGTTGATGGAGTTGCTTTCATTCGGTACTTATGTTGGAAAACAAAATTCAACTCATTTTTCATCTTTTGGATAATTTCAAATATATTTAAATTATTTTGGGTGTAAAATTCAAAAATTTTTACATACCAAAGAATGGAAAATTTATTGCTAATTCCGTATTTTATTGAATTTTCGGAAACTTTAGGGACAAAATGAACGCTTTTTGATGTTATAACAACAACTTCATCGTCAGTTTTTTCTCGAATTTTAAGTAATTCAGTCTCTGAATTCTCGTTATATTCGCAAAATTTTGTGATTTTAGCGGCAAATTTCTGCTCAATAAACTCAGAAATGTAGTTATTAGCTTGATGACTTATCAAAAAATATTTGCCATTTTTTCAATTTCTTTCAAGATAATCAAGTATTAACAACTGAAAATCATTATCTTTTATAATATTAAAGTTAAATTTTTTGCGAACTGCGGCTATAATTTTGTTTTTTTTGACTCAGAAAATTACATTTGTCATAAATTTAGCGCTTGTTGTGATTTTTTTTCAAATTATTGAATTATCGCTAACTTGTCTTGTAATTTTTTCAATCGGGAAACTCTTTTTTATTGGTAAAAATTTACTTTTTTCAGTATCAAAATGATCTTTTAAAAAATTAGTTAAAAAAGTCGACTCTGAATCATAAAACTGGTAAAAATTTTCTAATTTGTAGAAATCTAAGTCAAAATAACTGTAAAATTTCGAAATATGGTCTGAATTAATATGAAATTTTGGCGTTAAATAAATTTGCGAACTTCTATAAAAAAACGGTTTTTGCTCGGTTTTGTTTATTTTTTTCTCTTCTTCAGCTGTCAAAAGTGTCAAGTTTTTTTTATAAAAGGTTAAAACTGTTAAATTTAAGTTTTTATTTGACAAATTAACTTCAATATTTATAAAAAAATCAAAGTCATTATTTATAAAATAATGACGCGCTAAACTTTGGGAATATCCAAATTTTTCTTCAAAAATTAAGATTTCTTTGTTAGGATCAGAGGCTAAAGCATTGTAAAAAATTGATGCAAAAGCTATTCCAAAATTGTTGGAACTACTATTAATTAGAATTTTCTGATAGTTTTTTTCTTTAACAAGATCAGAAATATTTGATGCTAAACTAAAAATATAGTTTTCGTTTATTGAATTAGGTTGATTACCAACAAAGCCGATAATTTTAGAATTACTTAATTCAAGTGGAGAATCATAATTAAAAAAAATCAACTTTTGGTCTTCTAAATTAACATCGCGATTAATTGCTAAATATTTCATAAAATTTTATTCGGTTTCTCGTTGAGAAGAAAAAAGATCAAAATTTTCGCTTTGGCCAGGATCTTCAATAATGTCTAATAAATCAAATTCTTTAAATTTAGGCAAATCCTTGGCCGATCTTAGTTTGAAATAGTCAAAAAACCTCGAAGTTACACCATAAAGTGTAGGATTTCCAGGGCTTGGAGCAGTTCCTAACTCCTCAATTATCCCTTTTGCTAACAGCGAACCTACGATATAATCAGAATTAATTCCGCCACGAATTTGAGCAATAACACTTCTGGTTACAGGTTGTTTATAGGCAATTATAGCGGCAACCTCGATTGCTGCATTGCTTAGACGGTATTTTTTTTCATTTCCGACAAAGTCAATAATAAAAGGTTTCAAATCTTTTGCGGTAACAAATTTGAAAATATCAGCAAATTCAACAACAATTATACCTCTTTTTTGACGGTTAAATTCGACTGAAAAATCTTTTAAAAGTTTGCGAGCTTCATTAATTTTTGATAATTTAAGTGCACTCTGAAGTTGCTGGGAAGAAACTCCTTTTTCACCTTGAAGATACAAAATTGCCTCAATAATTCTAGTTTTCATCATAACCCCCACGGAAAATTGATATTTTTGAGAACTGTTTTTCCTGTTTTAAATGTAGAAGTTGTTTTTTTGCCATTTCGAGCATTGAAATCATCGTGATAACAAAATGTTTCATTGTTGGAAGTGAAAATAAGTACTCAAAATCAATTTCATTTTCACTTTTTAACAGATTTTTCAATCATAAACTTTGCTCGTCAGCTGTCACTTGGACTTGTTGGGTTTTAATTTTGATAAGATTTTTGGCTTTTGTTCTGTCAAACATTAATTTTAACACTTTATATAAATTATGGACTGACGAATGTCCATCGAGCTGACTTGGATCCGGTGGTCTGCGAAAATCACTATAATCTGAGGTATTTTTTTCAAAATAATCGTTACGGTGCTCTTGTTGTTCTTTTAACATATTTGCAATATTTTTGATTTGTTGATAGTCGTATAATAATGCTAAAAATTCAAGTCGATCTTTTTCATCTTCAGGTTTTAATTTTTCTTCTTTACTTGGCAAAAGTAAAATTTTTGACTTTAAATGAACTAAAGTAGAAGCAATAACTAAATATTCGCCGGCAATTTGGATATTTTTTTCTTTTAAAATTTGAATTATTTTGACATATTGAGTTGCTAAATCAACAAGGTCGATATCTAAAATATTAATGTTTTTTGATTTTACTAAATCTAAAAGTAATTCTAAAGGTCCTGAAAAATTAGCTAATTTTATATCGTAATCCATTATTTTTCACCTTTGTAAAAATCAATAATAGTTCTTTTTGTGGCTAAACTCAAGGATTTACTTGTTTGCGAAATAACAGCACCCGGTTTTATTGGCTTATGAATGAAAATTTCGATATTTTTAAATTTTTTAGTCTGATTTTTGTCTGTATTTTTCTTAACTACTTTAATTGAAACAGGGACAATTGCAAGACCTGATTCTTTTATAGTTTCAAAAATTTCAATTGGAAAATTTAACTCTGTGTCATGAAAGTTCTCTTTTGCAAAAATAACTCCATAAGCACGTTTTTCACGGACTGATTTTAAAAAATTTTGAAACTTTTTTAAATTTTCTTGCTCATTTTCAGCTAAAAACTGTGAATCAAGAGAGCCAAAAATTCATTTATTTTTACGGGAATAACGCTTTTTTTCAAGAAAAAAACTAACAATTGGATTAAAATCTTCTTCAGCTTTTGATGGGTTTTCGAGTGCTGAAAATAATGCAAAATGGTCGGAAAACTGATTTTGATTGGAAATTAAGATTGAGGCATTTTTGGGCAAATTTTCATAACCAAAAACTTTAATTTTTATGCGAAATAATTTTAAAATAAACTTTGAGTAACTTAAAACCAAATCACTTCTATATTGAGGAGAAAGTTCGACTTTTTTTTTATAATATTTTTTCCAAACAGAGCGTATTTTACGTATTTTAAATAGTCAGATTATTGAAAAAATAGCAATTCGCAATTTTATTATCATTTCATTTTTTGCTTTTTCTTTTTAAATTTAGTTAATTAAAATTTATAGAAATTTAATTATAATTATATAATTATACCAAAAAAACTAAAATTTTAATTAAAAACAGCTAAAATCTATTTTAATGGAAATTAAAAAAATAAAATGTTTTATTTTGATTGAAGAAAAAGTGATCTAGATGCAAATTCATATTTTTTTATAGTTTATATTGGGCTAATTTTAGGTCTTCTAAGCGTTCTTGTGTTGTATTTTTTCCGTAAAAATTTGGAAACATGGTACGTTCACAAGAACCAAATTCAATTTAAGGTTAGTTTATTTTATAGAGTAAAAAATTGGTTTGTTTTCATTGGTGTTTTGATTTGATTTTTTTCATATATTAGTCGAACAATTATACTAGAAATTAATGATTATATCTATAAATGAGAATATCTGCCGCTACATTTGTGTCGACTTATTGTTTTAATTTGTGCCTCTTTAATGATTTTTAATAGGACAAATTGGGCAAAATACATAGTAATTCCCGGTTTTTTGGGGTCAATTTTAGCACTATCTTTTCCACAAATTGGCTTTGATGCAGGAATTGTTATGGATGACATTGAATTTCAAGGAATAAAACTTGACCAAAATGTTACTGAATCTGAACTAATAAACTTGGCAAAAACTAAGAATTTAGGTATAAATTGAGCGCCTGATAATTACTTTTTTTGAGAGTTTATTTTTAGTCATCTTTTAAGTTTGGTTTTACCATTTTTTTTAACATTTATTAATGGTAAAAACTCAAAATTGGATATAAAAAGTTTCTGAAAATCGGTATTATTCACTTTTTTAATGGCATCTTTTACTTTTTTTCTAAGTTGAATAATTGAAAAAATAATTGAAAACCAAGGTGATAATCGACTCAAAGTAGCCTGAAACGGAAACTGATTTTACATGGGAAAAGATGGACAACCAACCATTGGTGAACTAGGAAAATGACCCTGAAATTTCCCAGTTTTAACAATTATTTTCCTTTTTGCATTCTTTATTGTCTTTTTCACAAAAATGTTCCTTGAAAAATTAAATTTTTATCTTTTAATTGTTAATTCAAAAATTGAAATTAAGCACAAACCTAAAAGTTGAAAACAAGTTTTAAGCCAAAATAACCTTAGCCAAAAGTGAATTAAATTATTAACAAAAAGCTAAAATCTTAACTAAAAAAGCAAAATTATAAAATGTCTAAACTACCTTTTTTAGTTAAAACACTGGCAAAAATCAATTTATGGATAAAACAACAAAAACCATAAAAAAATACAACTACTATTTAAACTCAATGCAAATAGAAAACTCGTTTTTATTTGCAGCGAGCCTAAAAAAACACATGAAGTTTTGAAAGAACAATAACTAAAAGCCCTAAATTTGAAGATTTCTAAACGGTTAAATTTAAGGCATCGCATCATATTTAAAAATATGACGGAAAATTCGCATTTTCTGATTTTTTTATTACAAAAACATTCTTAATTCCCCCTTAATTCTAAAATCCAATTTTATTAATTATTCTTAAGTGAGAGCTATTATAACACATTTTTATTTTTGACCAAGCATTTTTTTTTTTTTTTGCAAAGGCTTAATTTTAAAATAATAAAAATTAAGATTTTAGCAACAAAAAACCCGGATTTACGGGTATTTTTGCATATTTAGATTCACTAAAAAGTGAATTTTTGCCATCAATTCGGGATACCCAGCAAAAGTGAATTAAATTAGTGTCAAAAAAACTAAAAAAACCTATGAATTCATAGGCTTTTTTGTTTTAGTTTCAGCAAAATTTAATTTTTCTTGACTCTGGGTCAATTATTTCAAAATTAATTAAAATTGAATTTTGCGAAAATTCCTCAAGTTTGTTTGCCCATTCAATTACAACATAATTTTGGTCAAAATAGTCCTGAAATTCGTCCAATTTTGATGGAAAATTGTCAAGGTCAATATGAACTAAATTCTCGTAGGCAAACATAAAATTAAATGACGGGGAAATAATTTTGTCTTTTATTCCGATTTTTCGTGCAAATTTTTTGGTAAAATCAGTTTTTCCTGAACCATACGGGCCAACTAAATAAATAAATTGAATTTTTTTACTAATAATTAAATTAAAAATAATCTCCAAATCAGAGCAAGTTTTGGAGATTATTTGCTGGCAAAAACGGTAATTTTTAGCTATATCTTCAAAGTTCATAAACTTTTAGCGTGAAGTTTTCATGAAAAAACTGAACGGATCACGGATGTCAAATTTGGACTTAGGTTCATAATTTGAATTTGTACCAGCAGGAATTTTGTGACCTACAATTATGTTTTCTTTAAGTCCTTCTAATTTGTCAGCTTGTGATGAGATAACTGAATGAACAAGAATTTTGGATGTTTCTTGATAACTTGCAGCGGCCAAAAATGAGTTTGAAAGTAGCGGAATTTGTTTAGCTCCTTTGACAATTATGTTTCCAAAAGCAGGATTTTTTCCTTCAGAAATCAGCTGACCATTGACTTCTTGATAGTCGCTAATGTCAACAATTGATCCAATGAAGAAATTAGAGTCTCCGCTTTCAGTAATTTGAATTTTTGACAACATTTGGCGAATAATAATTTCAATATATTTATCAGAAATTGTTATTCCTTGCATACGGTAAATTCTTTGAATTTCTTTTAGTAGGTAGTTTTGCAGTGTTCTAGCATCAGAAATTGCCAATAATTCTTTTAGAATGATTGGTCCTTCAACTAGTTTTTGACCTGGAATAACTTTGTCGCCAACTTGAACTCGAAGTTTCTGATTTTGCTCAACACGGACCATATGTTCAGCTTTTTCACCTTGAGCATTTTTATAGTCAATTGTAATTAAAAGTCCTTTGCTTGTCGCATTTTTTTCGGACAGATCAGAAATTTTGGTGATTGTTCCATAATAAGGTGAAATTTTTGCTGGCCGTCCTCAAGGGTGTTCGTGAGAGTCAATTAGTTCAATTAGGCGGGTAAATCCACCTGTAATATCTTCAACGTTGGCAACCCCTCCGGTGTGGAAAGTTCTCATGGTTAGCTGAGTTCCTGGTTCACCGATTGACTGGGCGGCAATAATTCCGACAGCCTCACCAATTGAAACTAAACGGTTTGTTGCCAAATCTTTTCCGTAGCATTTTTTGCAGACACTATTTTTGATATGACAGGACAAAATTGAACGAATTTCCACTTTTTTAACACCAGCATTTGCGATTTGTTTTGCAATTTGGAGATTAACAAGTTGTCCGCCGCTAGCAATTTTATTTCCTTTTGAATCATAGACATCTTTATTTAAAAAGCGACCTTCGATTCTTTCAATTAAAGGAACTATTATTGTATTAGTTTTAGTGTCAATTATATCTTTAACAACAAAGCCAAAATCTGAAAAACAGTCATCCGCTGCAACAACAATGTTTTGGGCAACATCAACTAGTCTTCGAGTTAGATATCCTGATTTTGCAGTGTTAAGCGCTGTATCGGTTAGACCTTTTCTAGCTCCGTGAGTTGAAGAGTAAAATTCAAATGAAGTTAGACCTTCAACAAACGATGACTTAACTGGAACTTCAACAATTGAACGAACAACACGTTCGTTTTCGGCATCGACCTTCAAGGCCTTAACGTTGTTGGCCATCAAACCACGCATTCCGGCAAGTTGGACGAAGTTAGAAATATTACCTCTAGCTCCAGATTTCATCATCATTACCAGCGAGTTGTGGGCTTCATTTACGATTGACTCATTAAGGTCGTCTTGAATTTCGTTCTTAATTTGAGTTCATTTTGCAATCGCCAGAACATATCTTTCATCATCAGTGATTAGACCTTGGTTGAAAAAGTTATTAAGTTGGCTAATATATTTTTCACCTTCGGCGATAAATTCGTGTTTTTTAGGTGCAACTTTAATGTCACTAATTGCAATTGAGGTTCCTGAAATTGTTGAGTAGTGAAATCCAAGATCTTTAATTTTGTCAAGAATTGAAGAAACCATGTTGTTGTATTTGAACCAAATTTTTTCTAAAAGGTCAACTTTTTCGTGATCTTCAAAAACACGGTAAATTTCGGCTCTTCCGGCTTGTTGTTGGCGTTTAAATAACTGGTCAAACTCAAAAATTGTAAATTCAGAGAGTTTTGCAAGGTGAGAAATTGGTAATTTTTCACCTTTGTAATCACGAAGTTTTTCGTAAATTAAAATACAGTCTTGATAATTTTCAAAGTCCAACTGGTCAATAACATTGGCAATATCTTCTTTTGCAAGAACTCCGTCATAGGTGTCAAAAATTTGTCTTACAATTTTTGCAATTGCTTTTTTGTTTAAAGGTTCATTAATTTGTAGATTTTGAATGTACTGGCGGAAATTTGTACCGTACGGTAAGACATATTTTTTGATTTGACGGGAATAATTTAGTTCTAATTCATCAACATTGTGGTCAAAAATAAATGGGAAATTCTCAGGGAAAATGTTATTTAAAATAAATTTACCAACTGTTGAAATTATGTGTCCACGTGAATTTTTTCCAACCAAAGGTTTGACTGACTCAAAAGGTAAAACGACTCTTGCATGAAGTTCTACAGATCGAAATTCATAGGCTTTTAGCATTTCATCATAAGATGAAAAGAATGATCCTTCACCTTTTGCACCAGCTTTTTCTTGGGATAAATAATAAAGTCCAAGCACCATGTCCTGCGAAGGATTAACGATTGGCTCACCATCTTTTGGACCTAAAATGTTTTTATCAGCAAACATTAATTCTCTAGTTTCACGAACAGCTTCAGGTGAAATTGGAATGTGTACGGCCATTTGGTCACCGTCAAAGTCAGCGTTAAACCCGGCAGTAACAAGTGGATGAAGTTGGATTGCCTTTGCTCGAACTAAAACTGGTTCAAAAGCTTGAATTGAAAGTCGGTGCAAGGTTGGGGCACGGTTAAGAATTATCGGTCTAGTTTTAATAACTTTTGCAACATGAGGTCAAATAATTGGATTTTCTTCTTCAATCATTTTACGGGCTGACTTAATTGAGCCAACTTTTTTTTCTTGAATTAAATTACGGATAATTCAAGGTTCAAAAAGAACAGCGGCCATTTTACGAGGTAGCCCAGCTTGGTGCATTTTTAGTTTTGGACCAACAACAATAACAGAACGACCTGAATAGTCAACACGTTTTCCAAGTAAGTTTTGACGAAATCTTCCTTTTTTTCCGGTAAGTGAGTCAGAAATTGACTTCAAAGGACGGTTTTCTTTTGTTGTTACTTGGTTGGTTGTTTTTTTCTGATTGTCAATCAGAGCATCAATTGCTTCTTGAAGCATTCTCATCTCATTTTGGATGATAATTACAGGTGCTTCGGATTCTTTTCATCTTTTTAGACGGTTATTTCGAATTATAATTCGACGATAAAGTTCATTACAATCACTTGTTGAATGACGAGAACCATCAAGTTGAACCAGTGGTCTTAAATCGGCCGGAATTACCGGAAGATTTTTAATAATCATTGATTTAGGGTCTTGGCCTGAATTAATAAAAGCGTTAATTACCTGCAATCTTTTATAGAGTTTGTCGCGTTTTTGGTTTTTTATGACAACTTTTTTGTTTTGGTGAGATTGTTTTTGTAAAACTGCAAGTTCAGCTTCTACTTGTTTTTTTTCAGCATGTAAGTCTAATTTATCAAGCAAATACTCAATTGCTTCAGTTCCAGTTGCAATTCGGGCATCGGAAAATTCTTGAATTACTTCATTAAGCTCGTAATAATCTATCCCGTATTCACGGCCTATTTTACTTGAGGCAAGATCGGTTAATTCTGAAAGAGCCTCAGCAACTGCTTCATATTCATCAGTTTCGGGCTCGTAAGTTTCAAGAATTTCGACAAGTGCATTTTTGTAAATTAGTCCCGCTTCAGAAATGTCGATTATTTTATTTTTTTGCAGTGATTTTAGACCACCAGTTTCAAGAACGATGTGAGATTTATAATAAATAAGCTGTTCTAGGGCTGTTTTTGAAATATTGGAAGTTAATTTATCACCTTCATAAACTTTTAGACCTAAAAGTTTTGCAACAATCGAGTGATCGATTTTGAAAAATCAAAAGTGCAAAATCGGTGTATTAAGCGCAATATGACCCATCGCATAACGACGGGACAATTTTGACATTATTTGTGATTTTGAAATTTGACACTCTTTTGTGGCAATACAGAGTTGATTTTCGTTTGCTTTACGGTATTTTCGTCCACAAATTGAACATTTAAAATCAACAAGTGGACCAAAAATTAACTCATCAAAAAGTCCGCCTCTTTCTGGTTTGAAGGTTTTATAATTAATTGTCTCAGGACGGGTTACTTCACCACGAGATCAGTCAAGGACATCTTGAGGGGTTGCAAGTGCAAGGGAAATTTTTTCGATTGAATTTTCGTAAATTTTTGCATACTGGCGAGAAACCTTTGTGTTCATTTTTTAAATTCTCCTTTAAAAATAGGCATAATTTGCTTTTAGTTAAAAAAGTGAATTATTCCCTCAATTAGTCAAAATCGATGTTTTCTTCATCAAAGTCATACTGATCGTCATTATAGTCAATTTGACGACGTCCTTCACCGGGAAATTCATCGTTATATTCGTCAATAATTTCAGATGGAATTTCGGCAAATTCAAGATTATTTGTTGTCTCAACTTCTGGTTCATCAAATAGATGTTTTTTGTGAACTTCTAATTTAATTAAAAGTCCACGAAGTTCGTAGGCCAAAACATTGAATGACTCAGGTGTTCCTGGCCGCGGAATTTGTCCACCGGAAATTATATTATTATAAAGTAAATTTCGACCTTGAATATTATCAGATTTATAGGTTAAGAGTTCTGATAAAACAGAGGCAGCCCCAAAAGACTCGAGCGCTCAAGTTTCCATTTCCCCGAATCTTTGTCCACCGTTTTGTGATTTTCCACCTAAGGGCTGTTGGGTTGTTAAAGAATAAGGACCAATTGATCTTGCATGCATTTTATCGTCGACCATGTGTTGCAATTTAAGCATGTACATGTAGCCAACTGAAACTGGATTTTCAAAAGGTTGACCTGTAATTCCGTCAATTAATTTAAATTTTCCTGACTGCGGAATATTAGCTTCTTTGAATAAATCTTGAATGGTGTCAATTTTGATACCATCAAAAACAGGGGTAACAAATTTTGTATCAAGTTTTTTTGCTGCCATACCAAGATGAAGTTCTAAAACTTGACCGATATTCATACGTGATGGCACACCTTGGGGATTTAAAACAATGTCAATAGGTGTTCCGTCTTCTAAAAATGGCATGTCTTCAACTGGAAGAACAACAGAAACAACACCTTTATTTCCGTGGCGTCCAGCCATTTTGTCGCCCACTTTGATTTTTCTTTTTTGGGCGATCAAAATTTTGACCAGCATTCCAACACCTTCTTCGAGATTATCACCTTGATCTCGAGAGAGAATTTGGACATCAATTACAGTTCCACCTTCACCATTTTTTACCCGGAGTGAGGTATCTTTTTGTGCCAAGGCTTTTTTACCTCAAATTGCGGCCATTAATTTTTCTTCGGCTGTTGGGTTGTCTTCCCCTTTTGGCGAAGTTCTTCCGACTAAAATGTCACCAGTATCAACCTCTGAACCAACAATTACAATCCCATTTGCATCAAGATGAGCACGTGATCTGGCTGAAGCATTTGGCACTTCAGCGGTTAGAATGTCATTTCCTGCCTTAGATGAACGGAATTTTATTGTCTGTTCTTGAATGTGAATTGAGGTAAAAACGTCGTCTTTTACGAGCTTTTCACTAATAATGATGGCATCTTCGTAGTTGTAGCCATATCAAGTACTAAAAGCGACAAGGACATTTTTACCAAGGGCAAGTTCACCATTTTCGGTGGACGGACCATCACAAATTAGTTGACCTTTTTTAACAAAGTCACCGACTTTTACAGTTGGTTTTTGTAAAATTAGTGTTTCTTGGTTTGATTTTTCAAAAGCCCGTAAAAAATAGGTTTTTGTTGAATTTTCGGAGTTAACAACGATTTTTTTTGCATCAACAAAAATGACTTTTCCATCTTCAAGGGCGCGAATATTTGTTGCTGAAAAACGGGCAATATCTGCTTCAATTCCTGTTGCAACTAGTGGGGCTTCTGGTTTAATTAGTGGAACGGCTTGACGTTGCATGTTTGAACCCATAAGTGCACGGTTAGCATCATTATTTTCCAAGAAAGGAATTGCTGAAGCCGAAATTGATGTCATTTGCATTGAAGAAACGTCGATATAATCGACTTGATTTGCATCAAGAACAAGATATGTCTGATTTTTACGAACGGTTAATTTGTCAGCAATAATTTTGTTGTTTTCATCAATTTCGATTGAAGACTGAGCAAAACTAAGTCCAAATTCTTCGGCGGCAGTTAGTCAGTGAACTTTACTAAAATCAACAACACGATTTGTGACTTTATAATAAGGAGTCATTATAAAACCGTATTTATTTGTGCGTGAAAAAACTGAAAAGTTAAGAATTAGACCGATATTTTGCCCTTCAGGAGTCTCAACAGGACAAATACGACCATAATGAGTTGCATGAACATCCCGAACCTCAAACTGAGCAGTATCACGATTTAAACCACCTGGACCAAGTGAAGTTACCCGTCTTTTATTGGCAGTTTCTCCTAAAGGATTAATTTGATCCATAAATTGTGATAATTTTGAGGAGTTAAAGAAATTTTTAAACTGATTATAAATTGGTTTGTTATTGATAATTGATTTTACAGTTAGCTGTGATAAATCAGATTTTGAAGAAATTCTCTCCTTACTGTTTTTTTCAATTTTAGTAAGGGCAATTAAAAACTGATTTTGTAAAAGTTCACCAACACTAACGATTCTTTTATTAATTAATGAATCAGGATCGTCATTTTTCCCTAAATTGTGCAGTAAATTAAAGTAATATGAAACAATCGCGATTATATCTGATAAAACCAAAGTAGTTTCGGTCAAACTTGGGTCTGTTGCAATTACGCTTACAGGTTCAGTTTCTTGAATCATCGCTTTTTTGTTTGGTCAAACTTTTACAATAGCAACATAAATTCTTTCACCAAGACGTTCATTACGGCTAATTTGTAATTGACGAGCATAAATAGTTGAATCCACACCTTCAATTGTGGAGAGTTCAAACTCAGAGTTATTGAATTTTTCCTGAATTTCAATAGCAATTGAGCGACTAATGTATAGTCCTTTTTGGTATAAAATTTCGCCTTCTTTATTTACTAAATCTTCAGCAAGATAAGTCTGGGAGATTCGGTCAATTAAATTCAACTTTGAATTTAACATGTAACGACCTGTTGCTGAAAGATTATAACGTCTTTCATTGAAAATAATTGACGGAATTAGGTTTTTTAGACCATCTTCAGTAACACGGTCATCTTTACGAATTATGCGATAAATTGACTCAAGATTTTCATCAATTGAGTCAATTTTGTGACGGCGAATTGACTCTTGTAATTCTGGTGAATTTCCAAAATACTTACGAATTGTTTCGTTTGTAAAACCAAGACTTTTTAAAAACGCCATTAAAGGGATGTTTTTATGTTTATCAACACGAAACTTAACTGTGTCAACTTGGTTTCCAGTAACTTTGTGGAAAATTTCCATTCATGAACCAAGTTGCGGGATAATTTCGACCTTATTAAAAAGGTCATCAGCTTGACGATTTCGAACATTTTCACGGAAACAAACACCTGGAGAACGAATTAATTGTGAAACAATAACTTTTTCAAAGCCATTTATAATAAAAGTTCCGCCTTGGGTCATAAATGGAAACTCAGAGAGTAGAATTTCTTGTTCTTCCATTTCCCCATCTTCAACTTGAATTTTAACTAAAGTAACATAAACTCTAGCAGCATAAGTTTTACCTTTGATTTTAGCTTCACGAATTGCTAAATATTCATTTTCAGGTTTTTCAACTCTAATTGAATCAGGACGAAATTTAATTTCCAATTTACCGTTTGAAGAAACAATTGGAAAAATTTTATCAAATGCTTGTGCAATTCCAGTGCTTAAGAACCAGTCAAAAGATTCACGCAAGGAATCTAAGAAATCTGGCGTTTCTAGTGTATTATTTGTCTTTCCGTAAAAACGGCGCTGGGTTCCTATGCCATAAGATTTTAATTTAAATAATTGGTTCATGACTCACCCCTTTTTCCCCTTTTTTGTTTAGGTTATATATTATATTTAAAAAGCAAAAAAATCAAAGCGTTTTTATACAAAATTTCAAAAAAATTAATAAAATATTAAAAAAATATTTTATTTTAGTAAAGTAAAAATAACAAAAAAGGCGTTTAGAACACCATTTTTGCTTTTTAAAATTAATTTTTTGAAATATTAATCAATAGAAACTTCAGCTCCGGCTTCTACTAATTTAGCTTTGTATTCCTCAGCTTCTTCAGGTTTTATTGCTTCTTTTATGACAGAAGGTGCTGCATCAACAAGTTTTTTAGCATCCATCAAACTTAATCCAAGCATATCTTTAATAACTTTTATAACAGCAACTTTTTGTTGTCCGGCTGCTTTTAGAGTTAATTTAACTTCAGATTTTACTTCAGCGGCAGCTTCTGGAGCAGCTGCAACAGCAACAGCAGAAGGATCTACCCCAAATTCTTCTTTAAGAGCGTCAACAAATTCCATTACTTCTTTAATTGTCATTTCTTTCAATGACTCAATGAATTGTTCTTTAGTAATTTTAGCCATTTTTTTCCTTTTTTATGCAGTTATTTTTTGTTCATCTATTAATAATTTAAGTCCAAAAGCCAATTGTTTCAGTGGGGCTTGAAGAGAAGAAGCAAGCATTGTAATTGCTTCAGTGTAATTTGGAAGTGAAGCAATAGCGGTATTTTCTTGCGGTGTAACAACACTTTTTTCGTAAATCCCACCTTTTAATATTAATAAAGGTTGATCTTTTGCGACTTTTGTAATAATTTTAGCGGGTGCAATTGGATCTTGTAGACCAAAAGCAAATAAATTTGGACCCACTAATTCTGATTTTAGATTAGAAAAACCGAGTTCATCTGCTGCAATTTTGAAAAGTCGATTTTTATAAATTCTAGTAAAAACACCTGATTTCTTTAGTTCCTGACGTAAACTTTCTAATTCAGCGACTGAAAGTCCGCGATATTCAGCAATTGCTAAAGAAGAAGATTTCTCGAGCAAATCTCTAATTTCAGTAATTATTTCTGCCTTTTTTTGGCGAAAAGCGTTCAAATCTAGACTCCTTTCTGTTTTAGGAGCAATACTTTGAAAATACATTCAAACAACAAATTAAGTCATTCTGACAGTTATTATCTCTATGTATTGCCTTCAAAATTATACCAGAAAGAAAAAAAATTCAAAATAAATTAGTAAAAAAAATTAACAATGTGTTTTTTGACTTTAAAACAGTCACTATTTCAAACTAATACCAAACACTAAAGCCGCCATAAAAACGTTTTAATGTTTGGTATTGATTTCTTAACGAAGTGTAATTTCTAATTTTTTAAAACTTTTAATTTGACTTATGCTATTTTTGGAGTGGCATTGTCTAGTGATTCCTTTTTGTCGTTGTGGGCAAGAACCAAAAACATTACCATTGAAAATACATCGAAAAATGGTACGAAAAAGCCAATAATCGCTGTAATTCTAATTACTGTAAGTTTTTGTGATTTTGCTGAATTTTGCTCTATATTCACAAAAATTTTGTTAGGAAAACTTACTTTTACGATATAAACAATCGTTAAAACTCGGTTTACAAAAGTAACAAAAATTCAAATAAACATAGTTGCTAAAACACCAGAATCAACAACAACTGATTCGCGATTTGTAATTAATTTGCTAAAGGCAGGGATGACAAATAAGAAAAATAAAGTAACGCCAAATATAAATTTAATAAGACGTGTTGCTAGTGACAAATAAACTAAATTTTTCAAATTGTCCACAGGTTTTCTTGTTTTACTAATTGTCATAATATAATAAATTATAGCCTATTCCTGTTTAAAATCTACAAATTTATTTTTAAATTTTAAGTTGCTGGCCTTCTGTAATTTAGACTTTAAAAACATTGTAAATTTTGAGCCACAAATGTTTGATGGTCCAAATAAAACATAAGATAAAAATTTAAAAAATCTAACTTTTTAAATTTTTTGATATAAAAGTACATTTTTTTAGTAAATTTCCCTTTATTTTATAAGTAATGCTATAATTAATTGTGTAATCCGCAAAATAAAAACAATTTCCTGAGGTGGTATAGCTTATGTCAAAAAATAGTAAAAGAAATTTTTGAACTTTTTTCTCCCTTGGAACCTGGCTTTGAATTCAAAGCTCAATTTTAGTTGCTGTCGGTGGGTATTTGGCTTATGTTTATGATGTTCAAAGTCAACAACAGTTGTCAAAAATAAGTACATTTCAATTTTGAAATGATAAAAATAATGTCTTAACATTTGAAGGTGAATATCCTCGTTTTTTTATAGATAACATCCATAAATTAACTGATGAAGAATTAAAAACAAAAACAGGCTCTAAAGAATCATTGAGTTTCCACGATTTTAGAGATGAGTATGTGTTTGTTTATGAAAATCATCATAATAAAAATCAACTTTCATTTAAAAAGGAAAAACAGGAAAGTGAAAAAAATAATCAATTACATAACACTCATTTAATTAAAAATAAGCAAGATCTTGTTAACCTAATTATACCCAATAAACCTAATAAGCAAAAATTATTCTCAACAACTCATAGACCTCTTATGGGATATCTTGATGAAAAAGAGATTGATGAACTAGGTAAAACAATTGATTTATCAAACAAAGATGTAATCATTTTGAATAATTATGTTAGTCAACTTTTTGGTTCTTGAGGTGATCGAAGAGCAAAAGGGCTAAATCTTGTTGATTTTAATTTTAATGAAAATACAAAAACAATAGAATTAAAGTGGAAATTCGAAGACTACCGCAAAAAATCAGCATTTGCTCAAGCAATTGGTTACTATGATTGGTTTAAAAGTTATGTTCTTCTAATTGATAAAAATAAAATTGATAATCTTGATAGCATAAAGTTTACATCTACCTTTTCTTAAAATTTTAGATAATTTTTTTAAATCTTCATCTTTTTAACTTGGAGATTTTGGTCAAAAAAGGTCTAATATTTGCAACTTTGCTTCATTAGATTTAACTTTTGGTATTGCTTAGTTGAGATATTTTGCTGTTTTATGCTTCGCCTTGATAGCCCCAATTTATTCCAGAAATTTATAATTACAACTACCGATTTGACCAACAAGATATCTGTTTAATTTAATGAAAATATCCAAATTTTATTCTTGTCCTGGCAGTTCACAGAATCTCACTCAATAAAAAATCGCCATAATATGATAAAAATTGACAGTTTTTTTAATGATTTTGCCAAAACTCAAATTAAGCTGCTGTTATTTGATTATGGAATGAGTTAAATTCCTCTAATGTCTTGATTTTTATGTACTCTATCTTTTTAATATCAGTATTTCCAATATCTATTTTTTCAAATTTTTGGAGATCTTTTATTATAAATTTATCTGGTTCAACGGCAAAATTAGGAAACAAATCTTTATAATTAAAGGTATAAATTTTAATTATATCTTTGTCTATCTTTCAATATAAAATCTGATCGTCAAAAATAATTTTTGGATCCTGTTTTTTAAGTATGAATTTATTAAATTCTTCAGAATTATTATCCTTACTAATGAACAAATTTGAAGGGTGAAAAGCCTCGCCCCAATGCCAGTTTTTTAATTGCGTATGATCACTAATGAATTTTTTTGTCTGTTCTAATGTAGAAAAAATTTGGTCTTCTTCAGTATTTGGACTTGGTGGATTTAACTCCTGCATAGCATATAAACGAGTGAGTTGAAAAGGGTTTCTCTTAAAAATTTCTTGCTTTTTTAAAAGAAATTTTTTAAACTCACTTGATTCTTTATGGCGAATAATTTTATTGTAAAGTACAAGATCTTCAATATTACTAATATGAATATCTAAACTACGGTCAAAAACATGTTTGTTTGACTTATCTATAATTTTGTAAAAAATATCAAAATCTGTAATTGTGGTATTTGGACGCAGAGTGCGTCTAGGAACAATTACTCTTGGTTTCTTTATTCCTGTTATTACTTTTGGTGTCCTTGCTCTTTGTGGACCGGTGTATCTGTACTCTATTCTTGAGTGAAAAAAATTTTTAAATTTTGAATCAAAAGAAATAATGCCTGTTTTTCCATCATTTTGGTTATTTTGGAAAATATGATTAGGATTTAATGATACTATTTTTGATTTTGAATTAAACCATGAGTCATCAACAATATCATCAGGACGTATAAAAATAATAACTGATTTTTTCTCAAAAAAATCAGGTGTTGACAAAATTCTTTTACTTAGTTTTTCAATTTTTAACTTAGAAATAAAAGATAAGAAATCATTTTTATTATCTAAGACAACGAAATTGTCGGCAATTTTCTTGTCTTTTAGTTGTCGTTGATCCCAAATAACATTAAATTCCATTGTGTCTTCGTTTTTGAAGGTCTCAGAAGAAAAGAACCTTGACAATTGTATTAAAGCGATATTGTCATCTGAATCATCAAATAAATAGTCTTCAAATAGGGGGTATTTTTGAATTAATAAATCCAATTTTTGGGGTTGTTTTTTCAAAATGTTATGTCAATATGGGTTGTTTAGTCATAAAAGTTTATTAAGGTCAGTTATTTTTTTAGTGCCTGAGATACTAAAAAAATTATTATTATTATTATTATTATTATTATTATTATTATTATTATTATTATTAAGAACCAAAGCAACAGAAACCGCGGCAGCAGCACCTAAGTTAGTTAATATAAATCCTAATAGAAAAATTTTTTTATATTTTTTTAAATCCATGCTAGCCTTGTGTTTTTTTATATATATTATTAAATTCTTCGAGTGAATTTACTGTTTTTAACTCAACATTTTTAATATTTATATCGCCAAAATCAATTTTTTCAAACATTAGTAAATTTTTATAATTTAATTTTTCAATGTTTTTTAAGATTTTTGGAAAAATTGATTTGTAGTTTAAAGAATACAGCGTAATTTTGCCTGAGTTTTTGTCAACTTCTGAATAAAAAACTTCATCAAGAAAAATTTCATCTACATTTTGAGACTTGAGAATGAATTTATTAAATTTTTCAGGTTCATGAATATTTTTGCCAGGAATAAATAAATTGGAGAGGTGAAATGCTTCTTCTCATTCAAGGTTTTTAGATAAATTTTTATTATAAATAAATTGTTTTACATCGCCAAAATTTGAAAAAATTTCTGTTTTGGGTTCATTTTTTGAATATTGTTCATTTTTGGACCCGTATAATGTGGTTATCTTCAAATTATTATGGGCTAAAATTTTCTCTTTTTTGTTCATTACATCTAAAAAAGTCTCAAATTCTGGCGATGTTTTATCTAGCGAGTTATACAAATATAAATCCTGAATTTTATTTAATTTTATAGCTGATAATTCGTTTGTTTTTTGAAATTTGTCTTTTGGATAAAATTTAAAATAAACCTCAAATCAATCATCTGATTCTGGAATTCCCCTCCTATTTTTACTTACATCTTTATAATTAAAAAGTTTTTCTGGTAGTGAAATAATAAAATTATGATTTTTATAAGTCAAAAATTTAATGGGGAACAAATTAGTGGGCAAATAGTTTTGATTTATAAGTAATGGGTTAGCTAATCTTTTCCCGGCAATGTATGTAAAAAATAAATTTTTAGCAAAAAATTCATTATCGTTTTCGTATTTTAAAAAGGGTTCTTTGAGATCGGATTCTTTGAAAAATTCCTTATACTGATTAAGACCATCGATAATAAAAAATTTTTTAGTAAATATTTTTTCGTAATCAACAAAACGTCAATTTGCTATTAATTTTTGGAAGTTATCACCTTCAGTAGTAGCTTTGTCATACTCTTTGGAGAAAAAGGCAGACAATTTATCGAATTCTTTGTCGTTGTAAGTTTTAAAATTGTCACTTTCAAAATATAGATATTTTTTGATTATTTCTTGAATTCTTTCATGGTCGTTCAAAAAAATCGGCATTCAGTTACTATTTTTAAGCCAAATAGTCTTTTTTTTATCCATACGTACTAAATCACTATAGGAAAAAATGTTAGATTTTAAAGCTTCAATATCCTTTAAGCTTATAGTGAACAAATTATTATTGGGAGAAATTTTAGATTTTAAATTTTCACTATCGTTTATGTTTATAGTGAATAAATTATTTTTTTTAGGGGGTGAAATTTTTGCTTCAAAATTGTTATTTTTATTTTGAAGTGCAAGAATTATAGCTGGAAAAATCCACGGTAAAACAATTAAAGGTGCTAAAAATAAATATTTTTTCTTATTGAATGACATGTGAAACCGCCAAATCATCATCTATCGAATTTTCAAACAAAGAGGATTTATTTTTTTTAACAACTAACCGATAAATTCCTGTTTTTTCAGCTGTATATCTTATTAATTCTACATTTGATTTTTTTGAATTTCCAGAGTTTAATTTAATGTCTTGCCAAATTTCTCCCTCTTTTCTTTGTAAAATTAAATTTTAATGACTAAATAATGTATTTTTTTCTTAAGGTGCAAAGAAGCAAAAGAATAAACCGGTTGAGAATAAATATCTATATTTTCACTAAAAACTGAACTATGAATGGGGAATAAATTATCTACAATATAAATTATAACAATTTTAAATGGCATTTAGCAGAAAAACTAAAATTAAAATACAAAATTATAATTTTAATAGAAAAACTTAGATTTATGATAAATAAATATAAAAACACTTTTACAACAAAAATTTTTGCAAAAGTGTTTTATTTATATCTTGAGTTTCCCAGTTTGAAGCAAAAATTCACTTTTTAGTGAATATAAATACACAAAAATACCGGTAAATCCACCCTATTAATTTAAAGTTAAATTCTTATTTTTTCTAGTTTTTATGCTTTTGCTAGTTTTTGCAGTTTTTGTAGTTTTTGTACTTTTGCTAGTTTTTGCAGTTGCTCCACTTTTTGTAGTTTTTTTACTTTTTGTACTTTTTGCACTTTTTGCACTTTTTGCAGTTTTTGCACTTTTAAGAGTATTTTTTTTGTTCAAACTTGCTTTTGTCAAATTAATTCTTTTTGGACTAGTTGTTTTTTCTTTATTTATATCTGGATTTAGAAATGTTTCAATATCTAAGTCTAATAATTCCATAATTCGTAATTCGTCCATTGCATCAAGTAAGGCATTATGTGTTTCAACATAACTTTGATCTTTGGTTAACATTCTGTATATATTTTCTGCATTTCATCCTCTTTTTAAATCACCGTTTTTAGTTAGTTCTACGTTTAATGGGATATGTTTGTTAAATTGCTTGAAATCGACTTTTTTAGTTTTTTCTGCGTCTAATGGGATATGTTTGTTGAATTGCTTGCTTTTAGCGAATATAGAAATATCGTTATGCTCGAATGATTTGTGCAATTCAGGCAAATGTCTAAAATCAAATTTTGTATATGAAAACCAATTTTTTACTTCATAAGATTTCAAAAAATGAATTAGTTGAGTTATCATTTCTTGGCGTGTTTTAACAACATTAATTTCTTCTCTAAATTCAAGGGGAAGAGGAGCTCAAATATTACGGGCATACATTCCACCTACTTTTAAATTGTTTTCTATTATTCAATATTCTTTATCAAATCATTGAAAATCAGCACTATCAGCAATTACAACTCCAACGGAAAAAACTTCATTTTCATAGTTTGTTTCTACATCAATTACAGCAATATTTTTATTCACGTTAGTATTTTTTTGTTTTTTAATTACTTCCATCCGATTCCTCAAATTCTCTTTGACTTTTAGGTTTATAAACTCCTTTTGAAATTGTTTGTGCAAGTTTTTCGCTAAATTCTTCACGATTTTTGATTCTAATTTCATGCGTTTCGTTATTTCGAATATTCCACAATATGCCTTTTTCCTTTTTTAAGGCTAGCGTATATGAAGCAGTCTGTAAAAAATGAGCAGTTGTTAAATCGCTAACAAATTTAAGTTCATAAACTATATCATCCTTGATAACATCAGCAATTCCCTCAGCCCTTATTGTAAGATCATCATCACTAAATTCCAACCAGCATTTTTGTTGAATTATCTCGTCTTTTTTAAGCACTTTTGATAATCTTTTATGCATTTGATCAACAGCATTATCATCGACAAAATCGGGCTGCGTTTGTTTAATATATCTTTCTTGATCTGTTTGCAAATAAACAAGATAGAGTGTTAAATCTTTTATTGAATTTCTTACTTTGATGTAATTTTCATACTCTTTAAACTGTTGTTTTTGTTGTTTTTCTGAATGGTCATATTTGACTTCAATAAAATGCCTAATTTCTTTATCTATTTGTCAATCGTTAAAATAAGATGCTTCAAGAAAAATACCAACACATGGTGTAAGATCAATTAATGCATCTTTTGTTTTTACTTTTATTTCGCTTTTATCTTCAGTATTAATTTTTTTTATATCAAGCATTTGCAACATATACTCAATATCTTCCTCATACTTGTGATCAAACATTGTAGACATTGCAAATGAATCTTCGGATCATTTCTCTAAATATTTAGATTGTTTGATAATTGCCTCATTTAATAGTAGGTTTGGAAATTCTGGCTTAAAAAAGATAATTTTTTCTTTTCCTCTACTTGCCGCTACACAAAATATGTTTTTTAAAGTTTCATAATTTGTTGTAATTTGTTGTAAGCGGATTTTTCAATATAGTAAGTCAAAATCAAAAACAACACAAATAGGTTTTTCCAATCCTTTTGAGCTGTCATATGTTGTAAAAATAGCTGAATTTTTTTTGGGCGACAAATTTGCATCTTTTTCTCTTATAGAAGCATAAACGGTTTTTTTATTAAAAATATCACTATGATTTTCTTCAAGATAATTCAATAGTTCTGTCATTTTGCCTGAACGGTAACCCAAACATAAGATATCAGCAGGTTTTTGTGTAGCCAAAAATTCTTGAATTTCTTCCATTTCCATATATTGGATTTGACAATTTTCGTTTACTCCGTTAATTGTTTTATCTCAAATTCGACCCAACATATTAGCATGTTCTTTTGGCATTCTAAAGGAAAATGTTAAGCTAATTTTTTTATATGATCCTAGAAATTTATCAATAAAATCAGTGACATTTAATTTTGTTTTATCGTAAATTTTCTGATTAATATCTCCAACAGCAACAATTTGTATATTAGGATTTTTTTTCTTTATTTTTTCCAATAACTGAGATATTTCTTCAGTAATATCTTGGTATTCATCAATTAACAGAACATCATAAGTGCCAGCAGAAATATTATTTCTTAAAAATATTTTAATTGAATCTGCAGCGGAAGAATTAATGCCTTTTTCTCACAAAAATCGGTATGCAAATCCGTGATAATTTTGTACTAGAACATTTTTGTTTTTAATCTTGCTTTTAGCTTCAACTTTTAATAGTTTATTGTAAGTTAAGTACAAAATTTTTTTATCAATAGGAAATTTGTCGCAGAGAACCTGAATCACTGATGTTTTTCCACTTCCAATACAAGCATCAACTAGGATATTTTCTCCTTTTAATGCTAAATTAACAACATTTTGTTGCTCTTCTGTAAGTTTTTCTGCAATATTTTCAGTTTTTTGTTTTTCTTTTATTTTTCTAGCCATAATTCCCTTGGTTATTAAGTCTAATTATAAATAATATCAATTTAAGTTTTTTTTATAGATTAAAACAATAGAAAAAACCTTGTCTAGATTTTTCTATTGTTTTTCATTCTAGGCACCCTATAAATTTTAGGGTGTTTGGAAAAATTATCCTAAGTAAATTATAGCATAAATTTTTAACAATTAAAGCTGTGAATAAATGATTTTTATATTATTTTTAACTGTTTCAGTCACCAAAAACATCAACTTTTTATAACTCATCAAAGCCGTTTGGGAAAAGATAAGTTTTAATTCCTTTACCTTTATAAAGTTCTTGCATTGCTTGAAAATATGATTTTTGTTAGTGTTTTGATCCATAAATTAGGTCATATTTTGGTAAATTATAAGCCCCATAATAACCTTTAAACTCTGACAAAAAAGCCAACACCTTGCTGTTAACTTTTTTTGTCCTGGTTTATTTTGACCTGGTTTTTTTAAAAATTTGCTATAAATTTATACACTTTTTGTAAAATTTACGATTTCTATAGTCTTTGAATTTACTTTAAGTTTTTATTACGCGTTATAATATAAAGTAATTTTTGAAGAAAGATTATTTATGAAAAAAATAACTATTTTTGAAGCTTTTGCTGGTCTAGGATCACAATTGCGTGCGCTCAAATTGGTAGGAAAAACTCTAAATTTCGAAGTTGAATCATTAGGAATTATTGAGTGATATATTCACGCTATTATTTCTTATCAAATTATTAATTATAAAGTCTTACCAGCAGATACAAAAACACCAATAGAAGTAATTATTGATCAACTTTCTTCATTAAGGGTTTCAATAGATAGCAAAAAATTAGTGTCTAAAAATTATTTTCAAAAAATGAAGGAAGATAAATTGCGTAAAATTTATCCTTATTTTTTAAAAATGCTCAATAACCCCGCCCGTCCTCTCTCTCTCTCTCTCTCTCTCTCTCCAAGAATAATAAAAATAATTATTATTCTTGATATTCAGATATTAATCAAGTTAATCAAATACCTAAAAATATAGATATTTTTACTTATTCTTTCCCTTGCCAAGACTTATCGACACAAGGATTACAAAAAGGCCTTAATCCTTCAACAAGAAGCGGACTACTTTGGCAAATTAAAAGAATTTTAGAAAATAATTTAGATAATTTACCTAAAGTTTTGTTGATGGAAAATGTAAAAAATTTAGCTAGTCAAAAATTTCGTGCTGAATTTAATAATTGAATTAATTTTTTAAAAACTTTAGGCTACAAAAGTAAGTGAAAAATTTTAAACTCTACTGATTTTGGGTCATCTCAAAATAGACAAAGAGTTTTCATGGTTTCTTGGTTGACTAATAAAAAATTTGAATGACCAAACAAAATAAAACATAACAATAATTTAAAGAAGATTTTAGATTTTACTCATCGACCAAATGAAGAAAATCTAGCTAGCAAAATTTTTAAATATCAACTAACAAGCCCTAGAATAACAAACTCAAGTATTAAGAAAAGTCAAATTATTAATTTTACTAAATTTAATTCTGAAAACTATATTTATTATCCTGACTTTTTCGGGCCAACACTTACAGCATCAGGGGCTAACTCTAGACTTAAATTTTTGATTAAAGAAAACTACATAAGAGAAATAAATTTTTATGAGTCCTTTAAATATATGGGTTTTACAGAACGTGATGCTCATAAAATTTATAAAACAAATTTAGTTCCACCAAAATCTATAATATTTTTAGCTGGTAATTCAATATCTATCGAAGTTCTAAAAGCACTATTTGAAAAAATTGTTTTACTTTTAGAAAAGGAGTAATAGGTGAGTGCAACTTTGAGATGGAGTAAATTAAAAAT
Organism: Mesomycoplasma ovipneumoniae; assembly: GCF_030012565.1. Classification (NCBI taxonomy): domain Bacteria; kingdom Bacillati; phylum Mycoplasmatota; order Mycoplasmoidales; family Metamycoplasmataceae; genus Mesomycoplasma; species Mesomycoplasma ovipneumoniae. The sequence continues at coordinate 962,140 of NZ_CP124621.1, forward strand.
TAAAAGCAAATCAGAAAACAAAGATAAACCACAATTTAAAGGGGAAATATTTTTTGTTTATGATATTGAAAGTTTAGTAATTCATCATTTTTATATTCAAGTTAATAGTTGTGTCATGTCTAAATTAGTAACTAAAAGTCATAGAGAAGACCATGAACAAAAGCATATTAATAAAACAAGATGTTGCTATTATAAAAAAAGGGAAGAGTTTTTTGATAGTCTTAAGCAAAAAGTTGTTCAAAAAGATAGAAAATTTAGATCTAAAACTTACAATCAAGATGATTTACAAATCTTAAATGATGATGAAATTGTACAATTAAATAAACTATTACGAGAACCAAATTTTTTAACCTCAATTAAAAATTTTTATAAATTTATCTATGGTTCCAACCCAAGTGGAGAATTATATATGCCTAAAAATGCTCCTATTATTTTAGATTATGAGGGAAATTTTGATAAAAATATCAGTTATTTTGCACTCTTTTTCACACATTATTCTGATTTTAAAAATAATAATTATGAATATGATGGCATTTATAAGAATATTTATAAGGATAATGGTTTATTAGATGATAAAAATTATTTTGATAGATTTAAAGATGCTCCTAAAAATTCAAAACTTTATAAAGTTTATCAATTATTAGTAGAACTCACTAGCAATAAATTAAGTATAGAAAGTGGCAAGAAAGTTTTAGCAAAAATTAAAGAGTATCTATCATTAGATGAAATTAATTCTTTAGTAGAAAAAGAAAGAACAAAAATGAAAAATATTAAGATAGATTCTATTAATATTCTTGATTTGGATAAACAAATTCCTTTAGACAGGGCACATATTTTCCCAGTTGAAAGAATTAAAGATAAAATAGTAAAACTAGTAAATATGGAAAACAATAATCTTACCACCAGTAATCAAGTAAAATACTTTCTTAAAAAAATCACAGAAACTCATAATTTAATAGCTTTAGATAAAACGTCACATAGTCAGTTTGATACAAATAAATTTACATGAGATTCCAACAATGGAAAATTGGTGATTAACTGTTGCAACTCACCACAAACATGCGGGCATATATCTAATAAAATTACCGATCTTCCAAAAGAAAAAATTACTGATGATATTTTATGTAATCTCTATTTAAGAAATTCTATAGTAAAGAATAAAGCAGGACAAAAAAAATTAACACTTTAATATTATTTTAACATCATAGCAAACTGGGAAACTCGCATAATTTAGGAATTTATGTTATTTGTATATAAAGGCTCAAGTTCCACACAACCTAAATTAATTTCTCCAAATCTTTTAAAATGAAGATGATAGAAAAAATTAACAAAAGTGTACAATCAAAACTATAAATGAAAAACTATTTGTCTGATTTTTTTACTAACTTAAACTTATACGTCGTTATTTACTGTTTGTTTGTCTTTTTCTTCATATTTATCTAAATAATTGTTTTTTAAATCCTCGATTAGTTCAAGCCGGCTAACGTTTTTATCAAAAACAATATTCTTATCTTTAGGAAAAGTCAAGATTTGAAAAGCAACTTTCTCAAAACTAGATTCAGGACTTCTAACAAAATTTAGTGTTAAATCCGTTTTAAAAATTGTTGTCAAAAAAATATTATTATTTTCCGTTTTTCTAAGAAGTAATTTTTCTCATTCCACTCTTCTTGGAACATCAGCAGGATCCGGTATAGGGTCGGGAGTCAACCTTCAAAATGATTCATAACCAATTCGCTCCCAAGTTTCGTAAATAAAAATATTATTATTTTTTAGAAATTCACCAAGTTTTTCGCCTTTTAAAAATTTCTGTTCAAAATCAGAAATTAAATCATTTTGGTCAATTTTTAATTCAGGATCTAATTTTAAAATTCGGTCAATAATTGTTGTCTTAAATTCATCAATATTTTTAATAATTGCATGTTTTTTTGGTAAAAAACTATTCGATCAAGGGTTAATTTTATCCGTAATTAAATCAAGAATTTTTGGTTTTAAAGTTTTAATATTATTAATTTTATGGCTAAAATCGATAATATCAAATATAAAAGATGATGAATAAGTACTAATCTTGTTTTTTGACAAATTGTACTTTTTTGCGAGTTTATTATAAATTTTTCTAGCTTCTCTTTCAATTATCTTTTCCCTATTTCTAGAATCTTTAATTGTATCATTATCTTTAATGTAAATTCCTTCGTCAATGTCCCTAAAGGTGATTGTTTTATTTTTAGGGTAAACTATAACATTAAAAAAAGGCGAATCATCAAAAACTACATGGGGTTGAACTAATTCTCCTTCTATAACATAATCTGGTACAAGTCTTGTGGCTATAATGTTTGAAGAACCATTTTCTTCAAAATAATAGTGGCTAACACGGGTTTGCATTCAATTTCTGACATTTTCGTCTATTATAATATTGTTTTTTTCTAATACTTTTTCAAGAGACTCTCCCTTTAGAAATTTGTCTTCAAATTCTGACTTGAGTTCAGAAGTATTAACATTGGCAAAATTAGGATTATTTTTTATAATTTCTTCTGTTCTATTAACAATATTTTTTTGAAATTGGTCTAAGTTTTCGATTGTTAGTATATCTTGTTCGCCAAGGAATAAATATTTGTCCCGTTTTCTTTCGGGTTGATTATAAAACAGATTTAAGGCTGAAAAAGTACCATTTTTTGCATTAAATTCTTCATAATGTTTCGCTAGTAAATTTAAAAAATAGTTAGAATTATAATTTTTCGGATTGTTAATTTCCTCATCTATGTTAAAAATTTGTTTAGTAATAAAATGAATTAAATTTCCGCAGGAAGTTAAAAAAAATGCCGGAATTAAAAGGGTTGTTCCCAAAAATTTAGTAAGAATTAGTTTAGTTTTCATTGTGTACCAAATAAGAAAGTGCTAATTTGTCATCCACCGAATTTTCAAAAACGGAAGATCTATGATTTCTAGCATAAATCCGATAATAGGCAGATTCGTTTGATCTAAAATGGGTTTTATTACTAAAGTTTGCATAATATCAATACTATTTGTTATTAATTCAATTTTGCCTTCTATCTAACTTATATCAACTTAGCAAATTTGTAATTCATCTTTTTATTCATAATTAATTATATCAAAAAATAGTTGTGATTCAATAAAAGTTGTTATAAAAACTAAATAAAAATTAATAGAAAAAAATTAACCAACTAGTTTTTTATCAGTGATTTGATTGCAGTGCTTTTGTTAATTTTTTACAGGACTGTTCATAATTTTGTGATCTAAATATTTAAAATAGGTATGATTTTTACTCTGATATTTTAATGAATTAGTAAAAAAATTGTAATTAACTTTTGGCAAAAAAATTAAAAAATTGTTTAAAACCGGATACTTTTTTAAGATTACCTTATCAAACTGGGAAACTCAGGAAAAAAGACGACTAGATTTATATTTCTAGTTGTCATAAAATTTCTATCAGCTAAACCCCTCATAAGTACTAAATGCTAGTTTATATAGTGCTATAAGTGTATCATTATCTATATTTTTTAACTCTTCAAAAACTGTGTCTTTTTGAACTTTAAGTGATTTATTATTAGAAATGATTTTTTCAATTGTTATTGGTAGCTGCTCACATATTAATTTAAAAGTATTTTTATCTCCAGTAACAATTTCATAAAACTTATCGATTGATATTCTTCTTAATTTTTCATTAGAAGATTGTTTCACTTTATCAAGACTAATAACCCACGGAATATTTTGAGATTTTTCAGCAATAACTTCTACTAATGCACAAATGCTTCTATGTCTATCTTTTGCATTTAATAAATGATTTTGCATCTTCATAAATGTTTTGGCCGATGATGAACTATTCATTGTATTATGTTTATTTTTCAGTTCAACATAATATGTTATATCATCATCAGTAAAAATTACGTCCCATCCTTGATCTGGAACTTCACATTTTTTTATATTCTTAAACATATTTTGATGAAAATATCCAATTATATTATTGTTAGTTTTATCTCTTTGTCTGTGAATTTCCAATTTTATTATGTCTTCAAAACTTTTATCAAAAACATTTTTATCAAAAAGTAATTTTATTGGATCAATTAAATTACTATTGAATTTTTTTAAATTTATACTCTCAAGCGTTTCATTATACTGCTTCAAAGTATTAGTTATAAGCTTTTCAAAATCTTCTTGTGAAATAAAATCTAACTTATAGATTTCCATATCTAATTTCCTCTAACTTCTCCAATATTTTTAAACCTACTTCTTTGGCTAAATTACAAGGAACTGCATTTCCTACTTGCTTGTATTGTGAAGACATCGGCCCTGTAAATATCCATTCGTCCGGAAAAGATTGTATTCTAGCATTTTCTCTAACAGTAAATGGTCTAGTCTCTGTTGGATGACATCTATCGGTTTGTTTCATTTGAGGTGTGGTTAAAACTGTCAATGACGGCTCATCTAAACTCAATCTCCTTAGTATTCCTGTTCTTCCACCAGCCATATACCAACAAGACTTCATATAGTCTTTAGCTATGTCTTCAGGAATATCTCTTCAATACCCACCTGGAGGAACTAATGAAAAAATATCTTCTTTTGTTTTTGAATACTTAGCGCCAAGACTACTAGGAACATCTTGTAAAATATCCGACAATACTGGTTTATATTTATATTTCAAAGGATAGACAAATTCTTTATCATTAACTAAATCATTTCTTATACCAACGACAATTAATCGTTCTCTTTTCTGAGCAACACCATAATCTCAAGCATTTAATACCTCATAGAATATTTTATATCCCTCTTGCTCAAAAATATTGATAATTGTCTTAAATGTTCTCCCCTTATCGTGAGATAAAAGCCCCTTTACATTTTCAAACAACAACATTTTAGGTTGCAATTTATTTAAAAAAACTGCATAGTGATAAAACATTGTGCCCCTAACATCATCAAGTCCTAATCTTTTACCAGCATAACTAAAACTTTGGCAAGGTGCTCCACCAGATAATAAATCTAATTCTCCTTTTTTTATGTTAAATTCTTTTTCTAAATCTTTCTTAGCCACAATCTCTATATCTTCACAAATAACATTCCATTTTGGTCTGTTAACTTTTAGTGTACTGGCAGCATATTTGTCATATTCAACTAATCCGATGTGCTTAAATCCCGCCTGCTCTAAGCCTAAGGCCAATCCTCCTGCACCTGCAAAAAGTTCAATACTTGTATATGCGCTCTTCATTAATAGATCCCCCTGGTTTACAATAACAAACAACTTCTCCAATATCCCGTTGAAGTGCTTTATATATCTTTTCGATATTTCTAAGTGATATATACTCATTCTTTGACATATTCGCTATGCAATTTGTTGTTAAATTTGCTTTTTCTAATAAATCTTTTTTCTTAATATTAATTATAGCATTAAAAAATATAACTATATAACAAAAAGTGATAGACAAGCTTTTATATAGATAATGTTTTAAGTATTTTCACAAATTTAAATTAAATATATTGGATACATTGAAATAAAAAGGTGGAAATCCACTTAAATTCTTCAAACTATTACTAAGCATAAGTTTATTTATGTTAAAATTATTTTGAAATAAAAAAGTGGAAATCCACTTAAATTCTTCAAGTGAGGTAGCAAAATGGTTATAAAGCGCGATTTTTATCTTAACCAAATAATTGATAAAAAAGAGAATGACAGAATCAAGATTATTACTGGCATAAGAAGATGCGGAAAATCATATTTATTATTCAATTTATATCGCGATTACCTACTTAGCAGTGGAATTAAAGAAAATCAAATTATAACAATTGCTCTTGACCAAATCGATAATATTGAATACCGAAATCCATTTAGATTAAATGAATATATTAAGAAAAAAACAAAAAATATAAACAAAATGTACTACATTTTCATTGACGAAATTCAATTATCTGAAAATGTATCAAATCCCTATATTGAAAGTAATGAAAAAAATATAACCTTTGTAGATGTGCTTTTAAGTCTTATGAAACGTAGTAACTTAGACATTTATATCACTGGCAGCAACTCTAAAATGCTTTCATCAGATTTATTAACCCAATTCAGAGACCGTGGAGACCAAGTGCATGTAAATCCTTTATCTTTTGCTGAAGTTTATGAATTATTTGATGACAAATCAGAAGCCTTTGAACATTATTTTGTATATGGTGGTATGCCACATATTTATAAATTGCAAAATGATGAACAAAAAAGTCATTATTTAAAGCAGTTATTCAAGCAAACATATATTAAAGACATTCTTGAGCGCAACCAAGTATATAATGAGCAACAAATACTTGAAATCCTGCTTGACTTTACATCTTCAAATATTGGTTCTTTAACTAATCCCTCTAAGCTTGCAAATCGTTTTTTGTCAGAAAAACAAATACACATATCATCAAATACAATTTTTAAGTATCTTAAATTTTTTGAAGAATCTTATATTATTCATTGCGCTTATCGCTATGATGTAAAGGGTTCTAAATATTTTTCAACCCCACTTAAATATTATTTTTCAGATATTGGTTTAAGAAATGCAAGATTGAATTTTCGCCAAATAGAAAACAGTCATATAATGGAAAATATAATCTACAACGATTTACTTCGAAGAGGATACAATATTGACATTGGTGTTGTAGAACATGAATTTAAAAATGACTCAACAAGAAAAAAAATTCAGCTTGAAATAGATTTTGTTATAAATAAAGGCCACAAAAGATACTATATTCAATCAGCACTTAATATTGACAATTTAGAAAAAAAAGAACAAGAAATAACCTCGCTTAAAAAAATAAATGATTCATTTAAAAAAATAGTTATAGTAAGAAACAAAATAATTCCAAAACACGATGAAAATGGTATTTTATACATTGGTTTAGAAGATTTTTTACTTAATGAATCAATAATAGACTTATAATTTTTAAATAACAACTTATTATTTAATAAATTTCTTAGCACAATCAAAATGCTTTGATACTTAGTGGCATTTTGATTTTTAATTTACTAAATATAAACTTTAATTCTCTAATTATGCAGGCATAAATTAATAACTTAACTATAATAAAATGATTATATCCAGAGTTTCCCAGTTTGATGAGATAATCTTAAAACAGTGTCTGGTTTTAGGCGATTTTTTAACTTTTTTGGCAAAAGTTAATTACATATTTTAAAACTCTGGTAAAAATCAATTTATGGATAAAACAACAAAAATCATAAAAAAAACAACTACTATTTAAACTCAATACAAATAGAAAACTCGTTTTTATTTAAATTGAGCCTAAAAAAACATATGAAGTTTTGAAAGAACAATAACCAAAAGCCCTAAATTTAAAGATTTCTAAACGGTCAAATTTAAGGCATTCCGTTATATTTAAAAACATAACGGAAAATTCGCATTTTCTTATTTTTTTATAGCAAAAAACATAACAAAGTCCCCCTTAATTCAATACAAAATTTATTAATTATTCTTAAGTGATGCTAATTATAACATAATTTTATTTTAGAACAAACATTTTTTTGCAAAAGGTTAATTTCAAAACTATACAAATTAAGACTTTAGGTCAAAAAACACGGATTTACGTATTTTTGCGTATTTGTATTCAATAAAAAGTGAATTTTAGCCATGAAACTATCAAACTCAGGTCTAATTATGCAAGCATAAATTAATAACTTAACTATAATAAAATGATTATAAAAGTCTTACAGATATTGCAAGGTATAAAAATATTCATGAACTTAAAGATGTTGTTAAAAACCGACTAAGGCTAAAAGATACAATTGAATTCCCTGGTCTATGACAGGCTATCAACAACCCTAATTTTAAAGGGGTCGAATTCGACACCTTTAAAAAGAAAAAAGGTACAATGCCTTTACATTATCGCCACAAAGATGGATTGAAAATACAAATGGGGAGTGTTCATAATTTTGTGTTCTAAGTAAATCAGTTTTGATATTTTAGTAAATCAGTAAAAAATTGTAATTAGCTTTTGCCAAAAAAATTAAAAAAGTGCTAAAAACTAAACTGTGTTGCAAAACCATGAACAATTTTAGTTTTATTACCAAGAAACCTAAAGTTTATTTTTCACCTTTTTACAAAAAAGTAAAATGTGTTATATAATAAAAAAATATTGAATTCAATAAAAGAGTTAATTATGAAATCTAAAATTACTAAATTTAGCTTACTTTTATCTTCTTTTGTAACAGTTTTTGGTGTTGCAATTGCTTGTGGAACTACCCCTGAAATTAAAACACCAGCTAAACAAAATGAAAATGCAAAACCACTACCTAAAACACCAAATTCAGATAACCAAAATAATTTATCTTCAGACAAAAAAGAAGAGCAAAACAATTCAACCTCAAGAAGAGATAATGAACAAATCAAAACAAAGACAGAAGATAAAACAGAAGTGGAAAATCAAGAATTAGAAGAAGATATAAAAAATACATCAAATTCTGCTAAAAGAACAGATGAATCTTCCAAAATTGATAGTAATATTGATTCAGATTCTCTAAAAAATACTACAAGTGCTACCGAAAATAATGCCAACCAAACTAATAACACCTCTTCTTTAGAAAATAATACAAATTCTAAAACATCTAAAAAAACTCCACTAACTTTATTTGAACAGCAACAACAAGACAGTATTGAAAAAATTAATAAACTTAGTACAATTTCTTCTAGTTTTAAACACTTTTTTGCAGAACAAGTAAGTGAGCAAAAAAGTGCTCAGGATCTTAAAAAACTAGAAGAAAAATTTAACAAAATTTCAAATTTATCAGCAAAATTAAAGGAAATAATTGAATCAGCAAACTTTGTAAAAACAACTTCGAAATACACTTCTACCACAAATAATGTTGATAAATTATTAGATATAACACTTTTAAAAGCACAATCATTTTTTCACAATAACCAACTAGCTTTTTCTGATAATATAGATAATTTAGAAGTGCAAATTAATGGTACACAAAATGAAATAATAAGACTTCAAAATGAATTGAATGGCAACACATCAGAAGAAAATATTAAAAATATTGAGCAAGCAATTAATGATGTAAATCCCTCTTTTGATGATGAAAAAATAAGCACTTATGAACTACAGGACAAATTAAATCCTGCAGCTTTTGATGTTGAAACTACAAAATTATTAACTAAAATTGAAAAAGATGGCTACACTTTTGAAATAAAAGATACTAATATTAGTAAATTAGACAATAACAAATTAGAAATCACATATCAAGTTAAAGATAAAAATAATCATCGAGCTCGTGTTACAAAAACTCTTGATTTTCACAACAAAGGCAAATTTAATATAGAAACCAAAATTAAAGAATTAGACAAAAAATTTAACTCACTTGATGATTTATATGAATTTGATAAAATTAAATTATCACAAATTCAAGAGACGTATGTTGATAATTTACAAGATTTTATTAAAGAAAATTTTAGATCTAAAGGTAATAGAATTGATCAAATTTTTAAACATAATTTAGGCCAAATAAGCTATAAAAATAGACACTTTAGTGCACAAGTACATTTTTTAATGTTCAACAAAGTTGTTAAAACTTTAGAGCTAAAATCCAATGTCGAGATTGAACTGCGAACAAAAGATTTAATAGGAAGTGAAAAGGATCGAGCTGATCTAGAACTTTTAATTTCTAGTTACCTTACAAATAAAGATTGATCTTACCATAGTCTAGACGCTAGCCAACCAATTTTAAAAGATCTACAACCTATCAAACAAGGTGTTGATCATCATGGAATTCCTTCAATGTTAGCACTACAAAAATTGAATGAAATCTATAAGTGACCACAAATTGGTAAGTACTCACTTTTTGTTAAAGAAGTACTTGATCATTCAAATATTTATGATTCTAATCGCGGTGGGACAGCAAAATTAATTTTTGGAATCAAAAAAAATAATGAAGAACTACCTTTTCAAGATTGAGATTTAAAGATAACTGAAAGTGATTATAGAACTAAATATGCTAAAAATATGTGATATTTTCGACCACTTCATGCTAGTGATATTGAATTACCTTCTAATTGAGTAAGTAGTAATTTTGATAATAGTCATAAAAAATTAATTGATGAAATTAACGCCTCTAATTTCGATTTAAGAAAAACTCCAGGTGCTAAAGTGAACGGAAAAGAAACACTTTTTAGTGTTTTAAACCCTCAACAATTAGTTAGCCAATTTCGAAAACAAGATGCTGGTAGTGTCCTACAATATTTATTAAAACTTAAAAATAATCATAATAACAACACTCAAAATGATTCATCAGAGTTTAAAAGAACATTAGATGAATCAAAAGATGCTACTGGAGGAGATGAATTTGATAAACAAAGTATTCAAGCTAAAATAGATAATTCAGCAAATGTTTTCATAGTAAATACAAATAGCATAATTCCTAGTGGAGTAACAACTAATCCAAATAATATTTCTGATATTATTAATGACTATTTTATTGTATATTATGATGTAAAATCAGAAAGAACAGGCGAGCTAAAATTCAAAATTGGCTTTATTAATAAAAGTGATCCTAGCAAAGTTTATTCAAAATCAGAAGAAATTACACTTGTGAATTTATCAAATGATTTTCAAAATAATATATATCCAGAATTGCTTATGAACAAAGTGAGTCTACAAGATTTTCAATATAATAATCAACAATTAACTTGAAATAAACAAACTTTGACACTAAATAACTATTCAATTGACACTAAAGATATTACAATTCATGAAAAAGTTCAGTATAATAACAATACTTATATTAATTTAAAATATACTTACCCTAACCAAAAAAAAGAAACAGAAAAAATAGTTGTTGGTAATAATTGATACAAGGTTGCTGGTTCAAATTCTGTTTCGCTTGATGATATCAAAAATTCAAGTTTCAAATGAAGACATTCAGGTCTTAATACTTTAATAGTAGAAAATTATCAAGTTATTCGAAATCGACAAATTGAATTTAATGCTAAAGATGCAATTTGATCACAAGATGGAAAAGGTGCGTCCTGAGTTTTAAAAGAAAAGTACCTTGAAAAAATGTTAGAAAATGCTCGAGATGTAAAACTAGATTTAACAATTTATGGAAATGTTTTAATTCAAGATGATAATCGCTATAATAGATTCACTAAACCAGGAGATCCTACCATTCATGGCAATGAAGCTAAATATAAGTTTCCTTCATTTACTATAGACTATTCAGATCTGAAAAGAAAGTCAGAACTAAATATTGAACTTGAACTACCACAAAGATATAATAATACTAGCACTTCCTCTACACCACTTCCCAAATTAACATTATTATTAAATGTTACAAAAAAACTAGATGGATTGCACTTTAAATTAAGTTTGAAAGGTGAAGAATATAGCATTATTGTTGGTAATCCTGTGAATTATGTAAATACCACTCAAGGTTACAATCCTTTTACAAATAATGATAAATTTGACAAAAATAAAGCTTTTATCTTGTGAGATAGAGGTGCTGGTGTAAATGTTATTTATGAGAATTATGAACAATATGAAGAGCATACTAGACGAACTAATTTATTCGATTATAAACAGATTTCATACACTCAAGAAAATGCGCCAATTCCTTTTTATACCGATCCTAATGTTCGAAAAAATGTTTATTTTCCAAACCAAAACGTTCCCTATGAAATTCATAATGGTTATTTACAAAACAATGATTATATAAATTATTCCACTATCAAATCAAATCCTCAATTTGAAAATAATTTCCAACACGCACTTGCTTTTAGTTTTGGTTCTGCAACGATGATTGGAAAAGTAAATAATGATGAAAATGACTGAAAATTCTACTTTATAACTAATAATCACGTAGAAAATGTCAAAAATTTTGACCAGCTAAATAACTCAACAACTGGCTTACCAAACACTTATCGAAGATATAGTTACATTGTAAAACCTTCACTTAATTTTGAAAATAATGTTAATGCTGGATTTAGTTACTGAGGTGGTCTATTGAAAGGTCCAAATTCTTCATCAAAACCTAGCGACAAAAAAGAAGACCCAAATTCTGGATTTCTACTTTCTCAAATTTGATCTGGATCAGATCAACAAAGTCGGGATGGAAAGGAACATAAAGGCCACAATATCGATGCTACTATTTTTGTGGTCGATGTTAAGCCACTTTATGATGAAGCGCTTGCACAAGGAAAATATGAGTATGCCAACTGATTAAAATCATGACTAGCGCTTGAAAATATGAAATTTAATTTCAATGGTATGGATTATAATATAAACCACCAGTCATTAATTTATGACTTTTCAATTGTTGGTTTTCCTTATGGAAAACAATCTGCATATGTTATTCACCGACCAGCCCTAAGTAATTATAATGTAATGTTAAGACATCAAAATGGCTATGTGCCTACATATTTTGATGCTGGAAATTCAGGAACTGGAATTTTAAGCGCTGATAACAATTACATTTCGCTAATTAACTCCGGAACACCTCACAACAGTTTGCAAGCTTGAAATTATGCAACTCGCGGTTTTAACTATTTTGGTGTGAACTTCAATGGTGAACATCCATTGGATTTAAAAAATACTAAATCATTTGCTGCTCAAATTTTACGATGGCATCTACTTGCACCCGCCAGTGCAAATTCACCATGATTTTTTAATCCATTTAAAACAAACACAAAATAAATCAAAATGTCAAAAAAGTGTATAAATTTATATACTTTTTTAAACTATTTAATATAAAAATGCAGTTCAATCTGCATAAGTTAGTACACCAATTTCAGACGTATTCGAAAAAAGGTGTGCAAAAATGAAACAATACAAATTCACAATTGAAGACAAATTTAAATACATTAAAATTGTAAGTTAGTAGAAAAAAATCAGGCAACTAGTTTTTGTCAAGATTTTAAGTGCTGTACTTTAAACCAGGACAAAAGAAATTAACACTAAGGTGTTGGCTTTTTTGTCCAAGTTTAGTTTTGGGACTTTTTTAACTTTTTTGGCAAAAGTAATTACCTATTTTAAAACACTGGCAAAAATCAATTTACGGATAAAACAACAAAAATCATAAAAAAATACAACTACTATTCAAACTCAATGTAAAAAGAAAACTCATTTTTACTTACATTGAGCCTAAAAAAATATGTGAAGTTTTGAAAGAGCCATAATTAAAAGCTATAAATTTGTAGATTTCTAAACGGTCAAATTTAAGGCATCCAATCATATTTAAAAATATGATAGAAAATTCGCGCTATCAGAGCGCATTAGACAAAAAACATAACTAATTCCTCCTTAATTCAATATCAAAATTTATTAATTATTCTTAAGTGAGGTTAATTATAACATAACTTTATTTTTGAACAAACATTTTTTTTTTTTTTTTGCAAAAGGTTAATTTCAAAACTATAAAAATTAAGGTTTTAGGTCAAAAAACACGAATTTACCCGCATTTTTGTATATTTATATTCACTAAAAAGTGAATTTTCCATCAAACTGGGAAACTCAGGGGTGTGATTTTTACTTTGATATTTTAGTGAATTAGTAAAAAAATTGTTATTAAATTTTGTCAAAAAAATTAAAAAAAGCTCGAAAATCCCGACGCTTTTTTGAAATTTTCTCATCAAACTGGAAAACTCAGGATTAGACAGGAACTTAATATTAATTATAGCATTAAAAAATATGACTATATAACAAAAAGTGATATACAAGCATTTATAAATAGATAATGTTTTAAGTATTTTTCACAAATTTAAATTAAATATATTGGATACGTTGAAATATAAGTTTATATATAATGGCTATAACTTATTTGATAATAATAAACTTAAAAGCTTGTTCACAATAGAAATATTATTCTTAATATGCTATAATAATATCTATAAAAAATCCACAATAATGGAATAAGGAGAGATAAATATGAAATTTAATTACAATGGATTATGGAAAGTGTTAATAGATAAAAATATGAAAAAGAAAGATTTAATGGATAAAACAGGGATTTCTCCAACTAAAATATCAAAAATGGTTAGAGGAGATGCGGTGTCTCTTACGATCATCGGAAAAATTTGTGAAGAACTTAGAACAGATATTGGGGATTTAATTTGTATAGATTAGGATTTTAAGGAGGAATAAGTAATGGAAAGTACGTACAGCTCATTTGAATATAATAAATTAATTAGTTTTATTTGGTCTGTGGCAGATGATTGCCTAAGAGACGTTTACGTAAGAGGAAAATATAGAGATGTAATTCTTCCTATGACCTTAATCAAAAGATTTGATTCTATTATAGAACCAGAAAAAGCTAACATAATGAAGCTTAAAGAAATGGCGGAAAAAAACAATTGGGATGTTATACAAACATTGAATACAGCTGTTCAGCTACCATTTTATAATATTTCTAATTTTTGCCTAAAAGACTTAAAGCATGAAACTAATAGGCAAAACTTAAAGAAAAATTTCGAAGAATATTTAAATGGCTTTTCAGAAAATGTAAAAGAAATTCTTCAAAAATTTGATTTTAATAACCAGTTAACAAAAATGACTGATGCTGGGATTTTAGGCTCTGTTATTGAAAAATTTACATCAAGTGAACTAAATTTGAGTCCATATGATGAGAAAAACTCTAGTGGAGATGTTATCAAAAAAGGATTAGATAATCATGCCATGGGTACCTTGTTTGAAGAAATCATTAGAAAATTTAATGAAGAAAATAACGAAGAAGCAGGGGAACACTTTACACCTCGTGATGTAATTGAGCTAATGGCCGATATTGCTATGTATCCAATTATCGATAAAATAAAAGATGCTACTTATTCAATCTATGATGGAGCCTGCGGAACTCTTGGCATGGGAACTGTTGCAGAAGAAAGACTAAAAGCATTTGCAAAAGAGAATGGTAAGGAAGTATCTATTCACTTGATTGGACAAGAAGTAAATGCAGAAACATATGCAATTGCTAAAGCGGATTTGCTTATCAAAGGCGGAGACACAGTGTCTAATAATGTTTACTATGGCTCTACACTTTCTGACGATAGAACTTCAGGGAAACATTTTGATTTTATGTTATCTAATCCTCCATATGGTAAAACATGGAAAACAGATTTGGCTATTTTAGGAAGTGGAAATGATAAAGACCCTAAGAAAAATATAATAGATAGACGTTTTGTTAGAAATTATAAAGAACAAGATGATTTCAGAATGATACCTGATGTAAGTGATGGGCAGTTACTTTTCTTGCTTAATAATATTTCTAAGATGAAAGAAACCGAAATGGGATCTCGCATTGTTGAGGTTCATAACGGTTCGGCTCTATTTACGGGTGATGCAGGAAATGGAGCAAGTAATGCAAGAAGATTTATGATTGAGGAAGATTTGATTGAAGCTATTATTCAACTACCTGAAAATATGTTTTATAACACAGGGATAACAACATATATCTGGATTCTGTCGAATAGAAAAGAAGAAAGAAGAAAAGGTAAAATTCAGCTTATTAATGCAAATAGCATCAAGACTACACTTCGAAAGAATATGGGTAAGAAAAATTGCGAGTTTTCAAAAGCTGATAGAGAATTCATATTGAATCAATATCTGAATTTTGAAGAAAATGAGTACTCAAAAATCTTTTTAAACGATGAGTTTGGATACTATAAGGTTGTAGTAGAAAGACCTTTAAGACAAACTGTATTATGCAATGCTGAAAATCTAAAAGAAATAGAGGAAGAGCTGAAGAAGATAGGAGCTTTTTCGGAAAAGATAAACAAGAAAATACTTGAGGATAGTTTTATTAAAGGAACAACCGCCTCTATCAAAGAACTTGAAAAGAGTGAAAATCTTAAAGCATATTTGGAAGTCTTGAAATTAATGAAAAGTGATGAAAGATATCTAGATTATGCAGCTTTTGAAAAAGAGTTTAACAAGCATTTAAAAAAGAAAAATATAAAAGGCACAAGTTTAAGTAAGTTTGTTTCAACAGGATTGCTTGACAATATGATAATTCGAGATGAGAATGCTGCTATTCAAAAGGACTCGAAAGGAAATGTGATTGTAGATCCAAATCTTAGAGACACAGAAAGTATTCCTATGACTTTTGAAGGTGGAATAGAAGAGTTTATTAAAAAGGAAGTCTTACCATATCATGCGGATGCTTTTGTAGATGAGAGTAAAACACAAATTGGCTACGAAATAAATTTCACTAAATATTTCTATAAAGCGAAAGAACTGGAACGAGTAGAAGACATTGTAAGACGCATTAAAGAGTTAGAAAGACAATCTGATGGTCTGATGACTTCTATATTGGAGCTTTATGAATAGATATAAGAGTTATAAGGAAGTAAATTTACCTTGACTAAAAGAAATACCTAGTCATTGGGAGATTAATAAGGTAAAAAGATATTTTGAAATAACAAGAGGAAGAGTAATTCCTAAAGAAGAATTGGACAGTAATGGTAAATACCCAGTATATTCCTCTCAAACTGAAAATTATGGAATAATGGGTTATTTAAATACTTATGATTTTGATGAAGTTGATTGCATAACATGGACAACAGACGGTGAAAAAGCAGGAACTACATTTTTAAGAAGTGGTAAATATAATTGCACAAATATATGTGGGATTTTATTACCTAAAATAGATAAAATTAAAGATATAAATTTAGCATATTGCAATTATATTATTGGACTAGGTAACCAACATTCAAGAAGAAAAGATACTAATGGTTATAAAATAATGAACAATGAAATGGAAAAGAATACTATTTTATTACCACCATTACATGAACAAATCCAAATTGCAAGCTTCCTTGACTGGAAAATAAGTGAAATAGATAGATTAATTCAAATAGAAAAAGAAAAGATAAAAGAATTGAATCATAAAAAACAGTTATCTATATCATTTGAATATAAAAAAATAAGTAAAAAAATACGTTTAAAAATGTTACTTTCAGAACCTTTACTGTATGGAATTAATGGTACAGGTGAAACGAATGGAAGTATAAGATTTATTAGGATTACTGACATCAACAAAGATGGCGAATTAAAAGAAAACAATTGTCAATATTTTGACAATTGTGAAAATAAATTTTTATTGAAAAAGGGAGATATACTATTTGCAAGGAGCGGAACTGTAGGTAAATCATATATCCATAAATCGGAAAATATGAAAATGTGTTTTGCTGGATATTTAATTAGAGCAAGGGTGGATACAGAAATTGTGATTTCTGAATTTGTATATTTATATACACAATCTGCAGACTATGAAAAATGGAAAGAAAGTATTTCCATACAATCTACTATCCAAAATATAAGTGCTGAAAAATATGCGAATTTACAAATACCTTTTGTTGATAAAATAGAACAGAAAAATATCATTCAACATCTAAGAAAAATAATTAATACTATTGAAAAATGTAAAGTAATAATTTCAAAGAAAATCAAAGAATTAGAATCACTAAAACAATCACTAATTTCAGAAGTGGTAACAGGAAAAATTGATGTAAGAAATGTTGTTATACCTGAATATGAAAAAGTAACTCTTTTATATGATGAAATAGAAGAATTTGATGAAATGGAGGGGATAGAAGATGGGAATTAGAGATACAAAGATGGAAGCAGAACTTGAAAATAATATCATCGAGTATCTTGTTTCGAATCAGGGTTATGTATATATAAAACCTGATGAAATGAAGCTTTCTTTTGATAAGAAATATGCTTTTGACGAAAAGAGACTTTTAGAATTTATTAAGACATCTCAGCCCAAGGAATTCGATATCTTAAGGCTTGATACAGACAGCGGAAAAGAAGAGTTCTATAAGCAACTGGATGCTCGAATTAGGCAAAATGGGATTGTTTCTGTTTTAAAGAATGGTATTAAGTGCTATCCATCCTCAGGGACTATCATTTTTTATCATGCCATAGATCCTAAAAGACCAAGTTCTTATAATGAATTTAAAACGAATATTTTTTCAGTTACTAACCAGCTGAGATATTCTGATAAAAATAAAGGCTTAGAACTCGACTTGGCTATTTTTGTAAATGGGCTTCCGATTATAACAATGGAACTTAAGAGTAGAGCTTCTAGCTCAGGTTGAGCATATAAAGATGCTGAAGATCAATATATAAATGATAGAGATCCAAAAGAAACCTTATTTAGTTTTAAAAGGTGCATTGCACATTTTGCAGTTGATGAAAACTTTATTACTTTTGCAACAAAATTAGATGGAAAAAACACAAGGTTTATGCCATTTAATAAAGGTACTACCCTTGGCGGCTCAGGTAATCCTATAAATGATAGTGGCACAATGACAGATTATTTATGGAAAGTTTTTTTGAAAAAGGAAACATTGACAAGCTTAATAAGAGATTTTGCTTATATTTCTGTAGATAAAGTCAAAAAAACAGAAACGTTGATTTTCCCTAGATACCATCAATACAGAGTAGTTACAAGACTTGTAGAAGATGTTCAGAAAAATGGAGTAGGTAATAGATATTTAATCCAACACAGTGCAGGTAGTGGCAAGAGTAACTCTATAACGTGGCTCGCTTATCGTTTGGTTGAAGTGGATTATAAAAACCAAAAAGCTTTTGATTCAGTAATAGTTGTTACAGATAGATTGAACTTGGATAAGCAAATCAGCGATAATATTAGGAAATTTATAGATGAAAAGAGTGTTGTTGGGCATGCTAGTTCTTCAACTGATTTAAAGAATATGTTGATTGATAGTAAAAAGATTATCATTACAACCGTTCAGAAATTTCCGTATCTACTTGAGAAAATTGGAACTGATTTAAAGGGTAAAAATTTTGCAATTATAATTGATGAAGCCCATTCATCACAAAGCGGTAAGGCAGCGGCTTCATTAAATATGGCTGTATCGGGTAGTTTAGGAAATGAGGATGAATTTGAAATAGAAGATAAACTAAATGAGTTGATTGAGGCAAGAAAGATGCCTGAAAATGCGAGTTTCTTTGCTTTTACTGCTACTCCTAAAGCAAAAACTATCCAAATGTTTGGAAGTGTATTTGATTTATACTCCATGAAACAAGCTATCGAAGAAGGATTTATTCTTGATGTTTTAAAAAATTATACACATTATGAAAACTATTATAAGATTTACAAAACAATAGAAGAGAACCCTAATTTTGATAAAAAGAAAGCCCAAAGGAAAATAAGAAATTATGTGGAAGGTCAAGAATTTCCTATAAGAGAAAAAAGCGAAGTCATGGTGAATCATTTCCTTACAAATACAGTGAATAAGATTAACGGAAAAGCAAAGGCAATGATTGTAACACAAAGTATTTTAAGAGCGATTGAGTACTACCATATAGTTAGTGATTTACTAAAAAATTCTAATAGTGGTTATGAAGCTTTGGTTGCATTTTCTGGTGAAAAAGAATACAAAGGTAAGACAGTAACAGAAACAAGTTTGAATGGTTTTTCTGATAAAGAGACACCAGAAAAATTTAAGCAAGATAAATATAAGTTTTTGATTGTTGCCGACAAATATCAGACCGGATATGATGAGCCTCTTTTACATACAATGTATGTAGATAAGGTTTTGAATAATGTTAAGGCGGTACAAACTCTATCAAGACTTAATAGGAGTGCTAAATATAAGATAGATACTTGCGTGATTGATTTTGCAAATCAACCAGAAGATATATCAAATGCTTTTCAACCATACTATAAGGAAACAAAGTTAGAAGGAGAAACAGACCCTAACAAACTTAATAATTTATTATCCATGCTTGATGCAAAGTATGTTTATGAAAAAGACGAAGTAGATAGACTAGTTGATTTATTTCTAGAAAACAAGCCAAGAAATTCTATTGATAGCATTGTAGATCAGTGCGTGGAAAGATATATAGCTCTAAGTGAAGAAGATCAGGTTGAATTTAAGAGTGGTGTAAAATCTTTTATAAGAACCTATAATTTCTTAGCATCTATTCTACCTATTGGTCAAGTAGATTGGGAAAAGAAAGTGATTTTCTTTGAACGATTGATTCATAGATTGCCAACCCCAGAAGGAGACGATTTGTCTGCTGGAATTTTGGAGTCAATTGATTTAGAAAGTTATAGGCTAGAAAAGAAAAAAACAATTATTGATATTATTTTGAAAGATGAGGATGGTAAAGTTGAAGGCTTGGGCATAGGGGTTAGAAAAAAGAATGAAGTTGAGCTAGATACATTAGAAAATATTGTATCTACATTCAATGACATTTTTGGTAATATAGACTGGCAAGACAAAGATAATGTTGCAAGGCAAATAAGAGAATTACCCGAGATGGTAATGAAAAATGAGAAATTCAAAAATGCTTTAAAAAACTCAGATATTGAAAATATCAAAAGAGAGTATGATTCAGCGTTAAAAGATGTTTTCAGAATTATAATGAAAGATAACATAGAACTATTTGGACAATGGACAAATAATTCTAACTTTAGTGAATGGTTAAAGCGTACAATTTTTGAAGAGATTATGAAGAAAAATAAACGGTAAATAGAACCGACACAAAAAAAGTTAACACTGAGGTGTTGGCTTTATTGTCTTAGTTTACTAGTCTTATATTTTACCAATCCCGTGGGAGACCTATAAATTAAGTGATTTATGCAAGCAAAAATGCTTGCATTTTTGCTAAATAGTAAGTTCAAGCGCAACACAAATTAAGGTAAAAATTTAATTGTGTGGCTTGAACTTTTTTATTTCAATTATTTTTAAAATAAAAAAGAAAAAAGCTCCAAATTAGACAGGAATTTCATATTAATTATAGCATTAAAAAATATAACTATATAACAAAAAATGATAGACAAGGATTTATAAATAGATAATGTTTTAAGTATTTTCACAAATTTAAATTAAATATATTTGATACTTTGAAATAAAATGGTGGAAATCCACCTAAATTTTTCAAGCGAGGTTGCAAAATGATAATAAAGCACGATTTTTATCTAAACCAAATAATTGATAAAAAAGAGAATGGAAGCAGTTAAATAATCTTGAACTTAACCCCCTCGAATTCGAGGGGGTTTTTGAAAAAAGCTGGCAGTAATACATTTACCTTATCACCTTAAAAATGGATTAATACAACAAATGCAAAAGGATATATCTGAAACTCGGAAGATGTCGAGGGACTCTTGCACATAAATATATTGCATTTAAATTTGCTTCTTGGAGACTATTAACAACCCTAATTTTAAAGGTGTCGAATTCGACCCCTTTAAAAAAAATCAGGCAGCAATGTAAACTCGGACAAAAAAGCCAACACCTTAGTGTTAATTTTTTTGTCCTGGTTTACAACATATGCTATGATGTTAAAATAATAT
Source organism: Mesomycoplasma ovipneumoniae (assembly GCF_030012565.1). Classification (NCBI taxonomy): domain Bacteria; kingdom Bacillati; phylum Mycoplasmatota; order Mycoplasmoidales; family Metamycoplasmataceae; genus Mesomycoplasma; species Mesomycoplasma ovipneumoniae. Next base: position 983,450 of record NZ_CP124621.1, read on the forward strand.
TAAACTGTTAATTTTCTTTGTCCTAGTTTAAAACCGACATTTTTTAAGATATGTCATCAAACCGGGAAACTCAGGAAGCGTATTTTTGCAAATAAACATAAATTCAACTAACAAAATTGCTATTTTTAAATAAATAAGAATTTAAAAAATGCAAGTTAAGAATTTTAAAAATAAACTTAAATCTTTTATCTTTAAATTCACTAATTAACAAAAAGATCTACGATCCCCCTTCTATCTCAATAAATTTTTTGCTTTTATAACCGCGAAAATCTACTCTTGCAATTTCATTATAATATTCAGTTTTATCATCATTATCTGAAGAATAGATAAGGTGTTGTTGTAAAATTAATTCTTTTTCTTGTTGGGTATATAAATTAGTATTTTCTAGAAAGTCTGTAAAATACCCAAATTCATGGTCTATTTCTTTTAGATATTTATTCAATGCATCCCGATATAAAATTAATTCTTCCATAGATGATTCAATCACATTTTTATCTAAATCAATTTTCCTTGGTGATCTAGAAACAAAGAACGCTGGATCCTTGCCATCACGCAGAAAAATATCTTGTTCAAGTTTAACCAATTTTTGTTTGAAATAATATTTTAAAATTTTGTATTTACCTTGATAAATATTATTATATAAATTTGAATGACCAAATCAGTAGTAAATTTTTTCACCATCAACATTCAATAAAATAAAATTTTTCAATGCAATTGGCAAGATTCATGCATCGCCACCCCCATAGGCGGAGTAGTAATATGGTTGAAATCAAAAAACTGGCTTTTTTGAGTCAAATTGTTCAATTATTTCATCAAAAAGGCCACATTCTTGTCCACCAAAGTAAAAAATTTCGAAATTTTCAAGTTTTAATTTTGCTCAGCTTGGTAGAATAAGAAAATCAGGTTCATCAGGATAATAAAAATCTAAATCTTCAACTCAATATTTAGGACCAAATAAAATTTGCAACAAATAGATTAATTCGATTTTATTTGTCCAATTATTCGCATGATCATAATAATTTTTGCCGTCTTCACCAAAAAGTTTGATGCAATATTCGCGATATTCCGGACCAAATTTATCAAACCAACTAAGAATAAATTTATCACGATTTTCAATATTTAAGTTAAGTTTTTTGATCCCGTATTTTTCAAATTTTTTAAGCAAATTTTCATAAGTTTCAAAAGTAAATACATTTTGAATTGGTTCAATTTGGGTTTTTTCACCAAAATTATAATTCTCTTTTAATAACAAATTGTAGATATTTTCTACATTTTGTCCTAAATATGCTTTATTTATGTCTAGAAATTCTGAGTTATATTCATATCTATTTGATAAAAAATCAAAGATTTTTTCGTGGTAATTTGTTAAATTTTTTGGCTTTGCATAAGGAACACTTTCCTGAATTTCCTTAATAATTAAATCTTCAATTTCTCTTAATCTGCTTTTTGATTTAAATATTTTTCAAAAATAAGCCGGATAAGAAATTGAAAATTCGCATTTTTCAATATCATCAAAGTTTTCAAATACAACAACAACTTTTTTAAAAGCTTTACCATCGCGTAAAGCAGATGCAGAATAAAGATCAGATTTATAAACAACATTTTCTTCTTCGTTTATTTCACAATATTCAATGTGGTGACAGTCGCCAATTAAACACTTAATATCGTTATGAAAATGAAAATCTTTGAGTTTTTTGGAAAAAAACACACTTTTTGGGATATTTTCCAGTTTTAAATTATAAACATAATCTTCTTGTTTATAATTTAAACTAATAATTCTTTCAATTGGATTAGGATCGAAGATGTTATCATAAAGATAATTGGATAAAAAATTTGTAAATGGATAATTATTATAATAACAATCAGAAGTTAAATCAACATCATCCTTAGTCATATTGCCAACTGAACAACGACTTTTAATATCAATTTCTATATATTTTAGTTTAATTAACTGTTTTTTTGCTTTAGTTACTAAATCTAATTGCTTCTCCATATAAAAAATGCACCTTTTCAACATTTAACATTTTTTCTCTTCGTATAAATTCCCTCTTTCCGAATTTTCCCTTTATCATTCTTGCTCTCCTTACATGATAACTGGGAAAATATATTTTTACGTATGATGGTATATTTTTATCTTCATTTCCATTTTCATTTTCATTTTTACTTGTATCATAAATATCAAACGCATTTTTAGGGTTAGTTCAATCAATAGCATCATTAGCTAGGCCTTCTCCAACAACAAAGTGATCTTTAGTAAAACCGATATCTTTATTTAAATTATTAGTTAGATCTCATGACCATCTATTTCTCACTATCGAATTTGCTGTATATTTTGTTTTTTCAGCCAAACTTTTCATAACTGGTTCATTATATGAATAAAAATCAATAGGTGAATTTAGTTTTTTATCCATAATTTTAAGGTCGTCAACATTTTTATTATCTTTTACTGAACTAGGTAGCAAGTTATTAATAATAATTTTGGTTAATTCTGATTGGGCTAGCAAACTTCCAACCGCTAAAAGTCAGGCAGATTTTTGCAAATAAATATAAATTCAACTATCAAAATTACTATTTTTAAATAAATAAGAATGTAAAAAACAAGTTAAGAATTTTAAAAATAAACTTAAATCTTTTGTCTTTAAATTTATTAATTAACAAAAAGACCTACGATTTTCCTTCTATCTCAAGAAATTTTTTGCTTTTATGACCACGAAAATCTACTCTTGCAATTTCATCATAATATTCAGTTCAATCATCAGAATCTCAAGAAAAGAGAAGGTGTTGTTGTAAAATTAATTCTTTTTCTTGCCGGCTATATAAATTAGTATTTTCTAGAAAGCGTCTAAAATATTCAAATTCATGGTCTGTTTCTTTTAGAAATTTATTCAAGGCATCCCGATATAAAATTAATTCTTCCATAGATGATCCAATCACATTTTTAGTTAAATTATTTTGCCTTGGTGGTCAAGAGACAAAAAACGCTGGATCAATGCCATCACGCAAAAAAATATCTTGTTCAAGTTTGACTAATTTTTCTTTGAAATAATATTTTAAAATTTCGTATTTACCTTGATAAATATTATTATATAAATTTGAATGGCCAAATCAGTAATAAATTTTTTGACCATCAACATTCAATAAAATGAAATTTTTTAATGCAATTGGTAAAATCCGTGCTTCGCCAGCTCCATAGGCGGAGTAGTAAAATGGTTGAAATCAAAAAACTGGCTTTTTTGAGTCAAATTGGGAAATTATTTCATCAAAAAGCCCATATTCTTGTCCACCAAAGTAAAAAATTTCAAAATTTTCAAGTTTTAGTTTTGCCCAACTTGGTAGAATAAAATAATCAGGTTTATCGGGGTAAAAATCTAGATCTTCAAGTCAGTATTTAGGGCCAAATAAAATTTGCAACAAATAGATTAATTCGATTTTATTTGTCCAATTATTTACATTATCATAATAAGTTTGGCCATCTTTACCAAAAAGTTCGATGCAATATTTTCGATATTCTGGGCCAAATTTATCAAATCAACTAAGAATAAATTTATCTCGATTTTCAATGTTTAAATTAAGCTTTTTAATCCCGTATTTTTCAAATTTTTTAAGCAAATTTTCATAAGTTTCAAAAGTAAATACATTTTGAATTGGTTCAATTTGGGTTTCTTCCCCAAAATTATAATTCTGTTTTAATAACAAATTATAGATTTTTTCTACATTTTGTCCTAAATATGGTTTATTTATATCTACAAACTTTGAATCATATTCATATCTATTTGATAGAAAATCAAAGATTTTTTCGTGATAATTCGATAAATTTTTTGGCTTTGCATAAGGAACACTTTCCTGAATTTCCTTAATAATTAAAGCTTCAGTTTCTCTTAATTTGCTTTTTGATTTAAACATTTTTCAAAAAATAGCCGGATAAGAGATTGAAAATTCACATTTTTCAATATCATCAAAATTTTCAAAGACAACAACAACTTTTTTAAAAGCTTTACCGTCGTGAAAAGCATGCCAAGAATAAAGTTCAGAGATAGAATCAACATTTTCTTTTCCGTTTTTTTCACAATATTCATCGTCGTCTCAGTTGCCAATTAAACACCTAATATCATTATAAAAATGGAAATCCTTGAGTTTTTTGAAAAAAAACGAACTTTTTGAGATATCTTCCAGTTTTAAATTATAAACATAATCTTCTTGTTTATAATTTAAACTTATAATTCTTTCAATTGGATTAGGATTGTAGGTTTCTTTAAGGTAATCGTATAAAAAATTTGGAAATGGATAATTCTTATAATAACAATCAGACGTTAAATCAACATCATCCTCAGCCATATTACCAATTGAACAACGACTTTTAATATTAATTTCTATATATTTTAGGTTAATTAATTGTTTTTTTGCCTTGGATATTAAATTTAGTTGGGATTCCATATAAAAAATGCACCTTTTCAACATTTAACATTTTTTTTCTTGGTATAAATTCCGACTTTATACCCTTTTCCTTATCTCCTATCATTCTTAATCTTCTTACATGATAATTGGGAAAATATATTTTTACGTATGATTGTTTATTTTTATCTTTACTTTTATCAATATCAAACTCATTTTTAGGGTCGGTTCAATCAATAGCATCACTAGCTAGACCTTCTCCAACAACAAAGTGATCCTTAGTAAAACCGATATCTTTATTCAAATTATTAGTTGGATCTCATGACCATCTATTTCCTACTATTAAATTTGCTGTATATTTTGTTTTTTGAGCCAAATTTCACATAACTAATCGATCATATGAATAAAAATCAATAGGTGATTTTAATTTTTCCTCCATATTTTTACGGTCATCTTCATTTTCATTAATTTTAGCTTTTACTATGCTAGGCAGCAAAGTATCAATAACAATTTGAGTTAATTTTGACTGCATTGTTAAATTTGAAACGGCTCAAAATCAGGCCGCTGTTTCTGGAATTGTTTGTTCACTAATAACAAAATAAGATTCTAATTCTTTGTGGTGAAAATTAAAAAATCAAGCAGGGTGGATTCCAGTGTATTGTCTTAATTTTTTCTTATCTTTTACAATAGAAAGTCTTAAAGTCTTTATACCTGCTATTGCTTTAATTCTAGACTTACTTTTTCCTTTTGTCAATTTATCTAAATCAACTTCAATTGAGTCAGTACTTCTTGAAGTAATAGGGCTATCATCAGCTGGCGCATGAACAGGGCTATCATCAGCTGGCGGATAGTAACTTCTTCCGCCCCCAAATCATCTACCTACACTATCAACAAGGTTTGGAAAAGTTTCCATAGCTGGTTTGGCGGCTACGGAAATTGCTACTGCGGCAACGGTAGCTGCAATAGCTTGTGTAATAAATGGAATAAAAGGCAAAAGGAAAAAGAAGGTTTTTTCAACCCGAGTTTGATTTAGAAGTTTTCTAAAGTCAAAAACATGCCCTTCAAATTTTAGTTTTGGTACACCTTCTTCAAAATAAAGTTCAGCTTTTTTGTTAACAAATTCAAGTGAAGTACTATTTAAAATTACCTCACCTTCTTGATTAATTTGAATTTCAATATCATCCAGATTAGGAGAGTCTGAACTAGTACTTGTTTTGTTTAGATGTGTTTTGGCATTTTTGATATTTGCATTAATAACAAGCGAATTTTGTTGGTTTTTGGTCGAAACAATTTGAACTAAATCATCAAAATTTACCGGTTTTTTTGAATTTGATAGTTCTATATCACGAGTTTCAAGTTTAAAATCTGAATAGTTTTTTGTATTTTGAAAATGTCAAAGCGGCCCAAAAACGCTTAGTGTCAGTGAAGTGAAAGCAACAACATTAGTGATAAATTTAAAAAACTTTAACTTTTTCTTCATGTTTTTTCCTTTTTTTATATACAATATTAATTCTTTATTTTTTTAATTATATTATATGTTAAAAATTTTTTAGGAAAAATACCTAAAAAATTGTTTTTTAAAAGAATAAATTATTATGCTAATCAGTGGCTAAAAATAAACAGGACTAAAATTCAGGCATATTTTCCTGAGTTTCCCAGTTGATGGCAAAAACTCACTTTTTAGTGAATATAAATATGCAAAAATACCGGTAAATCAGTGCTTTTTGATGATAAAACCTTAATTTTTATAGTTTTGAAATTAACCTTTTGCAAAAAAAAAAAAAAAAATGTTTGGTCTAAAATAAAATTGTGTTATAATTATTTTCACTAAGAATAAATTAATAAGTTTGATATTGAATTAAGGGGGAATTAATTATGTTTTTGCCATAAAAAAATCAGAAAATGCGAATTATCCATTATATTTTTAAATATGATGGAATGCCTTAAATTTAACCGTTTAGAAATCTATAAATTTAGGGCTCTTGTTATTGTTCTTTCAAAACTTCATATGTTTTTTTAGGCTCGCTGCAAATAAAAACGAGTTTTCTATTTGCATTGAGTTTAAATAGTAGTTGTATTTTTTGATGGTTTTTCCCTGTGTTTTAAACTAAAAAAGCAGTTTAAAAATTCATAATTTTGCTTTTTAAGTCAAAATTTTAACTTTTTTAGTTCAAAACACTAGCAAAAATTAAGACAGAGGGTTGAATTTAACACTTAAAACTAGCAAATGATATTTTAAAATCGCGATGGCGTTCCTAGTGATCCAAATATTTGAAATAGGTATGATTTTTGCTTTGATATCTTAATAAAACAGTAAAAAATAGGTAATTAATTTTTGCCAAAAAGTTAAAAAAGTGGCTAAAAGACACTTTTTTAAGATATCTTATCAAACCAGGAAGCTCGGGAGGCGCATTTTTGCAAGTAGACATAAATTCAACTGACAAAATTTCTATTTTTAAATAAATATGAATTTAAAAATAGGTTAAAAATAAAGCTAAATCTTTTGTCATTAAATTTATTAATTAACAAAAAAATCTACTATTCCCCTTCTATCTCAATAAATTTTTTGCTTTTATAACCACGAAAATCTACTCTTGCAATTTCATCATAATATTCAGTCCAATCATCAGAACCTCAAGAAAAGAGAGTGTGTTCTTCTAAAATTAATTCTTTTTCTTGTTGGCTATATAAATTAGTATTTTCTAGAAAGTCTGTAAAATACTCAAATTCATGGTCTGTTCCTTTTAGAAATTTATTCAAGGCATCCCGATATAAAATTAATTCTTCCATAGATGATCCAATGACATTTTTAGTTAAATTATTTTGCCTTGGTGATCTAGAAACATAGAACGCAGGATCCTTGCCATCACGCAGAAAAATATCTCGTTCAAGTTCGACTAATTTTTGTTTGAAATAATATTTTAAAATTTCATATTTACCTTGATAAATATTTTCATATAAATTCGAATGGCCAAATCAGTAATAAATTTTTTGACCGTCAACATTCAATAAAATAAAATTCTTCAATGCAATTGGCAAAAACCGTGCTTCGCCAGCTGCATAGGCGGAGTAGTAAAATGGTTGGAATCAAAAAACTGGCTTTTTTGAGTCAAGTTGGGAAATTATTTCATCAAAAAGCCCATATTCTTGCCCGCCAAAATAAAAAATTTCGAAATTTTCAAGTTTTAGTTTTGCCCAACTTGGTAGAATAAGAAAATCAGGTGTATCGGGGTAAAAATCTAGATCTTCAACTCAATATTTAGGACCAAATAGAATTTGCAACAAATAGATTAATTCGATTTTATTTGTCCAATTATTCACATTATCATAATAATTTTTGCCATCTTCACCAAAAAGTTCGCTACAATACTTTCCATACTCTGAACCAAATTTATCAAATCAACTAAGAATAAATTTATCTCGATTTTCAATGTTTAAATTAAGCTTTTTAATCCCGTATTTTTCAAATTTTTTAAGCAAATTTTCATAAGTTTCAAAAGTGAATACGTTCTGAATTGGTTGAATTTGGGTTTTTTCACCAAAATTATAATTCTTTTTTAATAACAAATTATAGATTTTTTCTACATTTTGTCCTAAATATGGTTTATTTATATCCACAAACTTTGAATCATATTCATATCTATTTGATAAAAAATCAAAGATTTTTTCGCGGTAATTTGCTAAATTTTTTGGCTTTGCATAAGGAACATTTTCCTGAATTTCCTTAATAATTAAAGCTTCAATTTCTCTTAATTTGCTTTTTGATTTAAACATTTTTCAAAAAATAGCCGGATAAGAGATTGAAAATTCGCATTTTTCAATATCGCCAAAGTTTTCAAAGACAACAACAACTTTTTTAAAACCTTTACCGTCGTGAAAAGCATACCAAGGATAAAGTTCAGAGATAGAATCAACATTTTCTTTTCCATTTTTACGACAATATTCATTGTCGTCTAATTCGCCAATTAAACACCTAATATCGTTATAAAAATGGAAATCTTTGAGATTTTTGGAAAAAAACGCGCTTTTTGGAATATTTTCTAGTTTTAAATTATAAACATAATCTTCTTGTTTATAATTTAAACTTATAATTCTTTCAATTGGATTAGGATTGTAGGTTTCATTAAGGTAATCGTATAAAAAATTTGGAAATGGATAATTCTTATAATAACAATTAGATGTTAAATCAACATCATCCCTAGTCATGTTACCAACTGAACAACGACTTTTAATATCAATTTCTATATATTTTAGTTTAATTAACTGTTTTTTTGCCTTAGTTACTAAATCTAATTGCATCTCCATATAAAAAATGCACCTTTTCCATATTTAACATTTTTTCTCTTGGTATAAAATCCTTCTTTTCGAATTTTCCCTTTATCATTCTTGCTCTCCTTACGTGATAACTGGGAAAAAGTATTTTTATGTATGATTTTTTATTTTTCTTATCATTTAGTTCAATATTAAACGCATTTTTAGGGTCAGTTCAATCAATAGCATCACTAGCTAGGCCTTTGCCAACAACAAAGCGATCATTAGTAAAACCAATATCTTTATTTAAATTATAATTTGGGTTTCTTGGTCCTTTATTTCCTACTAACAAATTTGCTGTATATTTTGTTTTTATAGCCAAATTTTCCATAACTGATCTATTATATGAATAAAAATCAATAGGTGATTTTAGTTTCTTATCCATATTTTCACGGTCATAAACATTTTTATTATCTTTTACTGAACTAGGTAGCAAGTTTTTAATAATAATTTTGGTTAATTCTGATTGGGCTAGCAAACTTCCAACCGCTAAAAACCAGGCTGCAGGTTCTGGAATTGCTTGTTTACTAATAACAAAATGAGGTTCTAAGTCTTCATTGTGAAAATTAAAAAATCAAACAGGATGGATTCCCGTGTAGTTTACTAATTTTTCCTTATCCTTTGCTTTTACAATAGAAAGTTCTAAAGTCGCTGTATTTGCTATTTCTTTAATACTAGGCTCACCTTTTGCTTTTGGTAATTTATCTAAGTCAACCACAATTGAGCTTTCAGTTCTTCAAGTAACAGGATTATTATCAGCTGGTGCAGGAACAGGGGTATAATTATCTGACGAATAGTAACTTTCACGGGTCCCAAATCATCTACCTACATCATCAACAACCTTTGGAATAGTTTCCACAGCTACCGCAGCAGCTGTGGTAACTGCTACTGCGGCAATGGCAGCTGCGACAGCATTTGAAATAAACGGAATAAAAGGTAAAAGGAAAAAGAAGGTTTTTTGAACTCGAATTTGATTTTGAAGCTCTCTAAGGTCAAAAACATAACCTTCTAATTTTAGTTTTGGTACACCTTCTTCAAAATAGAGTTCAGCTTTTTTGTTAACAAATTCAAGTGAAGCGCTATTTAAAATTACCTCACCTTCTTGATTAATTTGAATTTCGATATCATCTAGATTAGGAGAGTCTGAATTAGCACTTGTTTTGTTTAGATGTGTTTTGGCTTTTTTAATATTTGCATTGATGACAAGCGAATTTTGTTGGTTTTTGGTCGAAATAATTTGGACTAAATCATCAAAATTTACCGGTTTTTTTGAATTTGATAAATCTATATCACGAGTTTCAAGTTTGAAATCTGAATAGGTTTTTGTATTTTGAAAATATCAGAGCGGCCCAAAAACACTTAGTGTAAGTGAGGTGAAAGCGAAAATATTAGTGATAAACTTAAAAAACTTTAACTTTTTCTTCATGTTCTTTCCTTTTTTTATATACAATATTAATTCTTTATTTTTACAATTATACTATATATTAAAAATTTTTAGGAAAAATACCTAAAAAATTGTCTTTTAAAAGAATAAGTCATTATGCTAATCAATGGGTAAAAATAAACTGCACTAAAATTCAGGTATATTTTCTTGAGTTTCCCAGTTTGATAGCAAAAATTCACTTTTTAGTGAATATAAATACAAAAATACCCGTAAATCCGTGTTTTTTGACGCTAAAATCTTAATTTTTATTATTTTAGAATTAACTTTTTGCAAAAAAAATGTTTGGTCTAAGAAAAAATTATGTTATAATTAACCTCACTTAAGAATAATTAATAAATTTGGATTTTAGAATTAAGGGGGAATTCATTATGTTTTTTGTCTAAAAAATCAGAAAATGCGAATTATCCATTATATTTTTAAATATGATGGAATGCCTTAAATTTGACCGTTTAGAAATCTACAAATTTAAGATTTTTAATTATTGTTCTTTCAAAACTTCATATGTTTTTTTAGGCTCGCTGCAAATAAAAACGAGTTTTCTATTTGCATTGAGTTTAAATAGTAGTTGTATTTTTTGATGGTTTTTCCCTCTGTTTTAAACTAAAAAAGCAGTTTAGAAATTCATAATTTTGCTTTTTAAGTCAAAATTTTAGCTTTTTTAGTTTGCTTTATTTGATTAGTAGGTAGGTTTTTTCTTTCGTGAGTGTTAGATTTAAAATTTAGTGTTTTTGCTTTGATAGTTATTTTTCTTGAGTTTGGGCTCAAACTGACAAACTCGGATTTTTTTAATTAAGCAATTAGTAATAAAAAAATCCTTATTTTAAAGAGTTTTTTATTGACTCTCTAAAATAAGGATGCTAATTAGCGCTCTCAAAACTGAATAGTAACATTTTTATTAAAATACTTTAAGAATTAACTTTTTAAACTTTGAATTTATTAGTATTAGTCAGCTGAATGTATTACTACACTTACACCTCTAACCTATCAACCTCATAGTCTATAAGGAATTTCATAAGGAATACTCATCTTTGAGGAAGCTTCCCGCTTAGATGCTTTCAGCGGTTATCTTTTCCGTACTTAGCTACCCAGCTGTGCCTTTGGCAAGACAACTGGAACACCAGCGGTACGTCCACTCCGGTCCTCTCGTACTAAGAGCAGCTCTCATCAATATTCCAACGCCCACATCAGATAGGAACCGAACTGTCTCACGACGTTCTGAACCCAGCTCACGTACCGCTTTAATTGGCGAACAGCCAAACCCTTGGAACCGACTTCAGCTCCAGGATGCGATGAGCCGACATCGAGGTGCCAAACCTTCCCGTCGATGTGATCTCTTGGGGAAGATTAGCCTGTTATCCCCGGGGTAGCTTTTATCCGTTGAGCGACGGCCATTCCACAATGAACCGCCGGATCACTAAGTCCTGCTTTCGCACCTGCTCGACTTGTAGGTCTCGCAGTCAACCACACTTTTACCTTTATGCTCTGCATATGGTTTCTGACCATATTGAGTGTAGCTTTGAACACCTCCGTTACTCTTTAGGAGGCGACCGCCCCAGTCAAACTACCCACCACGCACTGTCTCACTTCCAGATAATGGAAGCTGGTTAGAAAATCAATTTATTAAGGGTGGTATTTCAAGGTTGACTCCTCAAGAACTAGCGCCCTTGTATCATCATCTCCCACCTATCCTACACATAATAAACCAACTTTCAATACGAAGTTATAGTAAAGCTCCACGGGGTCTTTTCGTCTTGATGCGGGTAACCAGCGTTTTCACTGGTACCATAATTTCACCGAGTCCAATGTTGAGACAGTAGGGCGATCATTGCGCCTTTCGTGCAGGTCAATAATTAGTTGACAAGGAATTTCGCTACCTTAGGACCGTTATAGTTACGGCCGCCGTTCACCCGGGCTTCACTTGAATGCTTCGCGTAAGCTAACATCTCCGCTTAACCTTCGGGCACTGGGCAGGCTTCACCCTCTATACTTCGGTTTGCACCTTTGCAGAGAGCTGTGTTTTTGATAAACAGTTGCCACCCTCGTTTTACTGTGGCCCTTTAAAAAAGGGCATCCCTTCTTGCGAACGTACGGGATAATTTTGCAGAGTTCCTTAACATTGGTTTTCTCGCTCGCCTTAGAATACTCATCTTGGGGACGTGTGTCCGTTCTCGGTACAGGTTGTTAAAAAATTAACACTAGAAACTTTTCTTGGAAACATAGAATCATTTAATTCGGTACTTGAGTCTCCTCTTCCCTATGCATCACAGCTCAAAATTAATGTTATGCGGATTTGCCTGCATAACTTTCTAACTGCTTACCCCACAATCCAGTAAGTGGTAAAACTATCTTTTTTCGTCATTCCATCATTTTTTTAACAAGTATCGGAATATTAACCGATTGTCCATCGGATACGCTTTTCAGCCTCTCCTTAGGCCCTGACTAACCCTGGGTGGACGACCCTTGCCCAGGAAACCTTCCCCAATAGGCGTCGAAGATTCTCACTTCGAATCGTTACTCATTCCGGCATTCTCACTTTTAATCTCTCCACTAGTGGTCACCCTCTAGCTTCAACGAAATTAAAACGCTCTCCTAACGCAATTATTTGAAATAATTGCCCGTAGCTTCGGTATTGTGTTTTAGTCCCGTTACATTATTGGCGCAAGATCTCTTGACTAGTGAGCAATTACGCACTCTTTAAATGGTGGCTGCTTCTAAGCCAACATCCTAGTTGTTTGAGAAATTTCACAACCTTTCTCACTTAACACAATTTTGGGACCTTAGCTGACGATCTGGGTTCTTTCCCTCGCGAGCGTGGACGTTATCACCCACGTTCCGACTGCATAGATTAGATTAATGGTATTCGGAGTTTGATTATAGTCAGTACAGCTAGGTGCCGCCATTCCACATTCAGTGCTCTACCCCCATTAATTATATTTCTACACGCTAGCCCTAAAGCTATTTCGAAGAGAACCAGCTATCTCCAAGTTCGATTGGAATTTCACCACTATCCGCAAGTCATCCGGGCACTTTTTAGCGTACTACGGTTCGAACCTCCACTTTGTTTTACCAAAGTTTCATTCTGCTCACGGATAGATCACCTGGTTTCGGGTCTATGTCAACAAACTAAACGCCCTATTCAGACTCGGTTTCCCTACGGCTTCGCTTTAATCCGCTTAACCTTGCTTGCTAACATAACTCGCCGGACCATACTGCAAGATGTACGCCATCACACATTAACGTGCTTTGACTACTTGTAAGTAAATGGTTTCAGAATCTATTTCACTCCCCTCTCGGGGTTCTTTTCACCTTTCCCTCACGGTACTAGTTCACTATCGGTGTCTGATTAGTATTTAGCCTTACCAGGTGGTCCTGGCAAATTCAGACAGGGTTTCACGTGCCCCGCCCTACTCAGGATACATTTATGAGATTATATAATTTTGCGTACAGGGATTTCACCTTCTTTGTCAAAGCATTCCAACTTTTTCTGCTATTATATAATTTTGTAACTCAATTAAAATGTCCTATAACCCCGTAAAAACGGTTTGGGCTCCTCCCATTTCGCTCGCCACTACTTTGGGAATCATTATTTATTTTCTTTTCCTGTTGTTACTAAGATGTTTCAATTCACAACGTATCTCGCTGCTTTAATTATGAATTCATTAAAGCGCAACCTAGGTTTGCTAGGTTGGGTTTCCCCATTCGGAAATCTCCGTATCATAGCTTATTTCCAGCTCCACGAAGCTTATCGCAGGTAATCACGTCCTTCATCGACTTTCAGACCCAAGGCATCCACCAAATACTCTTATTTATTTAAAAAGTTAAAACTATCTTCTGAGTATAGCCTATTTAGATAATATATCTTAAGGTATTTTAACAATTTTAGAGTTTTTATAACTAAAAGTTATAAAATTTTAAAAATAAACTCGGTTTAATTTTAAAAGACTTTGGAATATTATCTGATTTTTAGATCAGATATAAAATTGTTACTGTTCAGTTTTGAAAGAGCTAATATTGTCTTTTTACAGACATTTTGAGAGTTTTAGAGCTCTCAAAACTAGGTACATAATCAATTTCAAATTGAGATTGTATTAAAAAAACATTTATAATTATCAAAAAGTTAAAAAAAAGTTTACTTCACAAAAAAAATAAAATTTACTAAACTAAACAAGGAGAAAATGAATTAATAGAACAAATTATTTCAAATTATTAAATTTTCTATGTGTTAGTTTGATTTTAACCACATTTAAGTAGTAATTTTCCGTAGAAAGGAGGTGTTCCATCCCCACGTTCTCGTAGGGATACCTTGTTACGACTTCACCCCAGTCATCGGTCCTGCCTTAGGCAATGGTCTCCGAGGTTAACTCACCGACTTTGGGCATTACCAACTCCCATGGTGTGACGGGCGGTGTGTACAAAACCCGAGAACGTATTCACCGCAGTATAGCTGACCTGCGATTACTAGCGATTCCGACTTCATGAAGTCGAGTTGCAGACTTCAATCCGAACTGAGACTACTTTTTTGAGATTAGCTTGACATCACTGTTTCGCTGCTCTTTGTAGTAGCCATTGTAGCACGTGTGTTGCCCCACTCGTAAGAGGCATGATGATTTGACGTCATCCCCGCCTTCCTCCGGTTTGCACCGGCAGTATCTCTAGGGTTCTCAACTTAATGTTAGCAACTAAAGAAAAGGGTTGCGCTCGTTGCAGGACTTAACCTAACATCTCACGACACGAGCTGACGACAACCATGCACCATCTGTCATCTCGTTAGCCTCCGCTATATCTCTATAGTTTTGCGAGGATGTCAAGAGTGGGTAAGGTTCTACGCGTATCTTCAAATTAAACCACATGCTCCACCGCTTGTGCGGGTTCCCGTCAATTCCTTTAAGTTTCACTCTTGCGAGCATACTACTCAGGCGGATCATTTAACGCGTTAGCTGTGCTAGTGACTTTTGCCACCAACTAATGATCATCGTTTACGGCGTGGACTACCAGGGTATCTAATCCTGTTTGCTCCCCACGCTTTCGTCCATTAGTGTCAATATATGACCAGTTAGCTGCCTTCGCCTATTGGTGTTCTTCCTAATATCTACGCATTCCACCGCTCCACTAGGAATTCCGCTAACCTCTTCATAATTCTATTTTGTCAGTATCTAAAGCGAACTAAAGTTGAGCTTTAGCATTTAACCTTAAACTTAACAAAAAACCTGCGGACGCTTTACGCCCAATAATTCCGGATAACGCTTGCGACCTATGTATTACCGCGGCTGCTGGCACATAGTTTGCCGTCACTTTCTAATAAGGTACCGTCAAGACTAAATCATTTCCTATCTAGTTTTTTCTTCCCTTACAACAGCAGTTTACATCCCTAAAGACTTCATCCTGCACTCTGTGTCGCTCCATCAAGCTTTCGCTCATTGTGGAATATTCCTTACTGCTGCCTCCCGTAGGAGTCTGGGCCGTATCTCAATCCCAGTGTGGCGGTACAGCCTCTTGGCCCCGCTAAACATCATCGTCTTGGTAGGCCTTTACCCTACCAACTAACTAATGTTGCGCACCCCCATTTTTTGGTGGAGCTTTAAAGGCTCCTTTTAATAAAAAAACATGCATTTTTTTATTTTATCCGGTATTAGCTGCTGTTTCCAATAGTTATCCCGGTCCAAAAGGTAGGTTAGGTACGTGTTACTCACCCATTTGCTACTAAATATATTAGCAAGCTAACATATTCCGTTCAACATGCATGTATTAAGCACACAGATAGCGTTTATCCTGAGCTAGGATCAAACTCTCATGATTGCGTTCAATTTGAAATTGGTTTTGAAATTATATACCTAGTTTTGAAAGATCTAAAAATTTTTTTTGCCGTTTTAACAGCGTAACTCTAATTATATCACAAAAAAATTTTTTACAAATAATTTTTTTTTTTTTTTTTACGCTGCCTGTTTCTTCATTTGAAACAAAGCTTAGTTATTATAACCCGGCAAAATAAAAAAACCAAGAAAAAAATAAAAAAATTTTTTTTCTTCTTTAATTTATATTATATATAAGCATTTTTGCCAATTTTTTTTTGTAAATTTTGTAAAATTTTAGGAGATTTTTTGCTTTGCAACAGCCAAGGATAATCTCAAAAATGACCCACCAATTTGAAAAAAAATATTTTTTTAAAATTTTTAACCAAATAAAAATATTTTTTTTCAAATTTACAAATTTTTACATATTTATTTTGGAAAAATTCGCTCATTTTTATTTTTTTACTGGTTTTACAAAAAAACTTATAATTTATTATATTAGTGTTTTTTAGGGGAGAAATATGCCGATTTGAAAAATTGTTTTATTAATTACCGGGATTTTAGCACTTTTGGTTGCACTAGTCTCCTTTGTCTGAACATGAGTCAAAAAAAATAAATTAATTAAAAAATATAATTTTGAACACCAAAGTCAAAATTATGACCAGTGAATAGATCTAAAATCACAAGTCACTGAATTAGAAAGCGATATTTGGCTCATTGAAAGTCTTGAATTTGTTATTAATAAAATAAGGGAAACAAATTCAAAAACAAATTTATTTGTTGAAAAAGATGGAATTGTGGCTTGTCTTAGTCAAAAAAATATTAAAAACTCAACAAACACAGTTTTTGAATTTCACCTTGATCAAAACAGTTTGGCAAAAAATCTTGAAAAATTGCAAATAAACAACCTAAATTACACAAGTAATTGCGAAGCTTTTTTTGATTTTATTTTAATTTCGGCAGAAATTAACCCTAAAAATTTTCAAGAATTTTTAGAAAAGGTTAAAATTGGTGGACACTTAATCTGAAAATATAAAAAAAAACAGCGAAGGGCAATTTTAAAAATGTTAAAATTGCATAAAATCAACTTCGATGAATTTTTTTATTATGATTTTTTGATAATTCAAAAAAAATAAATTAAAATTTTACTAAAATTGTTTAAAAAGGAAAAAAATGAAAAAAATGATGAATGATGAAGTTCTTTTAACCCAACAAAAACTTGATGAAATAAAAAAAGAACTTGAACATTTAATAAACGTTGAGCATGTTAATGTAATTCAAGAAATCAAAGATGCTCGTTCTCAAGGCGATCTTTCTGAAAATGCCGAATATGATGTAGCCCGTGAAAAACAAGGGATAATTGAATCAAAAATACGTGAATTTGAAGCTATTATTGCTAAAGCAAAAATAATTGAAACTCGTTCAGGATCAAAACGAGTTTCAATTGGATCAAAAGTTACCCTTAAAAATCTTGAAAGTGGTTTAGTTCAAACTTTTCAAATTGTTTCTTCAATTGACGCTGATCCTTTTGCGAATAAAATTTCCAATTTTTCGCCGATTGCACAAGTTCTTTTAGGTCAACATGAAGGTGATGAAGTTGAAGTTGATGTAAATGAAAAATATTCGGTTAAAATTCTGGAAGTAACTAACGAATAAAATGCATTTTTCAATAAAAAAATTTTTTCCTGATTCGCCAGAAATGTGGAAAAAATTTGCTAAAATTACTATCCCAGTAATTTTAGCAACGCTTTTTATTTCGATAAACAATTTTGTTGATAATTTTATGGTTTCCCAAATCAGTGGTGGTATTACGGCTGTCGGGATGGCCAATTTTTGAACAGGAATTGTTTTTTCTTTTATAATTTCGATTAACACAATCGGGTCGATTATTTTTGCCCAATATTGAGGAAAAAAAGAATTTAAACTGGCCCAACAAGTAAATAATATTAGATATATTCTTTCTTTTATTGTTATTTTATTCTTTGCTGTCCTCTCGTGAGCTTTTCCTGAAAGTCTGCTCAGAGTCGTTCAGTGAAGACGGGGTTCGTCAGGTTTAGACCAAGATATTTTTGATCAGGCAAAAAGTTACTTATTTATAATAAGTTTTTCTTGAATCTTGTTTGCCTATATTGTCACTTCCTCAGGAATTCTGCGCGAAATTGGGGTAATGAAAGTTTCTGTTCTTTTTAACACTTTGACTTTAGTAACGAATATTGGTCTTAATTTTCTCTTAATTCCACTAATGGGAGTCGCTGGTTCAGCGCTTGCAACTGTAATTTCAAGACTAATAACCTCTTTTTTAATGTATTTGTATCAGCTTTTTTATAGAAAAGAAATAAGTCTGTCAATTTTTAAAATGTTTCAAATTGACAGACAAATTTGAAAGCAGTTTTTTGCCCGTTTTGTCGGAATGTCGCTTGTAACTATTGCCTCTTTAATTATTTCAGTCCGTTCTGTTCTTTGATCTCAAAGTCTGCCGCCAGGCTCAATTGGGATTGATGATGGCAGTGGTTTTTATAAATTTTGAGGGATTGGATTTTTAACTGTTTCAGGAATTATTCTCACAATTGCTAACATTTTTTTTACAACTTTTGCCTCAATTCAGACAAGTGTTTCAATTGTTGTTGGTCAAAATTTAGGTCAAAATAAAATTGAACTAGCCAAAAAAAACGCTGCAATGTTAAAAGGTTTTTTATTTGTTGTTTCAGTTGTTATGTCAGTTGTGGCCTTTATTATCGTTTTTGCTATCACAAAAACTGACTTAATCACAACGGGAATTAAAGAACAAGTTCAAAAAGGATTGTCTGATTATTTTAAGGAAAATAATTTGCCAGTTGACCAAGCTATTATTGACAATCAAAAAAATCTAGCCGTTGATTTTTATCTAAATCAGATTTTTATTATCTGTATAGTTATAATTTTAATTAATCCAATTTGGGTTCAAATTAATGCCTCTTTAACAATAATTAAAGCCGGCGGACGGGCTAATTTTGCTAGTTGATGAGACTTTTTTACCGGTTTAGGCCAACTTGTTTGACAAATTCTTATAGTTTTAGTGTTTATCCCTCTTATTTCCGAAGTTCATTTAAAACTCTTTATTTCACTGACAGTTTTTTACCTTTCAGATATTCTAAAGTGAATTATTTTTGAACTAATTTATCTAAAAAGCAATTGGGCGATTAATTTGACGCTTGAAAATTCAGCCTTAAAAGAATCTATCTAAAATGTTGTTGTTTATAATTTTTTTGCTATAATTTATTAAGTTAAACTCATTTTATAAGGGGAAAATTTTGGCAAAAGGAGAAATTTCATGGCTAAGTTGACAAATATGAAAATCTCTTTTGTGGCGATTTTCATATCAATTTCAGTAATTATGTTAATAATTGGGGTCAGGTTGGCTCCTTTTGCTGTTTTGCCTAATTTTCGCTTTTCAATTATAGGACTGCCGATTAAAATAACAGGCTTTATTTTTGGACCAATAGTTGGTTTTTTAACCGGTTTTTTATCGGATTTAATTACTTTTTTGTTTATTCCTGGCGTTTATTCTTGATATTATACTCTCAGCCTTTCACTTACTGGGTTTATTCCTGGCGTTTTCTTTTGATTTTTTGTTGTTCAAGGAAAAAAATGATTCCAAAAAGATAAAATTTTAGAGCGCTTAGGAGATAAAATTTTTGCCCAAAAGCGAGAAATTTTTAACTACACTTATCATGCAATAAGCCATAACTCAAAAGATGCAAATTTAGAACGAAAAATGCGCCAAAAATTGCTTAGATTGCAAAAAAAAGTTGCTAAAGTTCAAGCCTGAACTGAAGAAAAAGCTTTACTGAATTTTTATTGAATATCGAGCTTTTTTGTCCTGGCTTTAATAGCTTCGGCAGTTATTTCCACGGTTATGTTTAATTCTTCTATTGATTTTAGCAAAGCACGCTTCATTTCTAGTAAAACTTCGTTTTTAATTTTGATTCTTTTTGGTACTTTTTCAATGATTATCTTCTTACTTGTTGCGCGTTTTATTAACTTTTTCCGTAAAAATGAGCGGTATTTGACTCTTGTTCCGATCGTTGCATTTTCTGCCTTGCATGAGCCAATTGCAAGTGTTCTTGCCGCAAAAGGTGATGTAGAATCTGGTGCACTTAATAATTTTGAAACCGCTTTTTTGACGCATATAATTATTTCCCCTATCAAAATTTGGATTAATGCCTCTGTTATTTATTTCACTGCAAGAGCTGTTTTACCGCTAGTTTATAAAAAATTCTCTTACTCTCTTACTTAAATTATGGAAAATATTATTAATTTTAATAACGAGAAAAAGCAAAAACTTGTTTTTCATAATATAAAAAATAAGTATTGAAATTATTTTAGTCTTGAATTAGATGCAAAACAATGCGGATTTATTTATTCTTCTGATCCAAATTTTTTTAATGAATTCAAAACAATTCTTCAAAAAGAAAATTCTTATAATGGATTTATTCTTGAAAACGACAGACCTTATGATTACAGCAAAAACAGTTGTTTTTCAGATTTTTTATCAAAAGAAATGTATGAAAGAATTAAAAAAAAGCTCGTTATTCAGGTTCTTTTATCCCATTGAAACACAAAGCCATTTGAAATTGAAACTAATACAACAAGAAAATACATGTTGTATCTAACAATGCCCGAAATTGATCAATTTCTGACAAATTTGGATAATCAAATAACTAATTTATTGGAAAAAAGTGCTTTTTTTTCCTTTAATTTTACCGAAATGGTCAATAAAATTAAAAGCGATTATAAAAAATTAAACGAAAATTTTTATAATCTGTACATAAAAACAGAATTAAATCCAAAAGTTGAGCAAGAAAATTTAAACCAGGAATTAAAACTTAGCAATCCTTTTTTTGATTCAAAATTTGACAACTTTAAAAGCAACGAAACAACCCAAAATGCACTAAAAATTATTAAAAACGACATAAAAAACATTATCAGCCAGCATAATTCGCTAACAAATTCGGCAGATGCCGACCTTTATAAAATAAAAATTTTTACTACTGGATATACTTGTTTTTTAAATCTGATAAAACAAAGTGGAAATTTCAGGTGACTATCAACTGAACAAATATTTCAAATTTACTACGAATTTGAAGTTTGAATGTCCAAATTGTTAAACCAAAAAAGCCTTGATAATATTCCAAGTGTTCAAAACTTTTTTGATAAAACTTTTGCTGATGATTTTTGACTTTTTTGAAAAAAAAATCGTCAGCAAAAAATGCTTGAAGAAAAAAATAAAAAGGCACAAAAACATTTTAGAACAAAGAAAATCAACTCTTTTCGCAAGGAAAATCCCTATTACCAAAATCTTAAAGTAAACAGCAAAACTTTGCTAAGAGCGAATGTTTTGTGACAACATGAAGTAATTAGAATGAAAAAAAGCCTTAAAAAGAAGAATTTTCATAACTCTTTTTTTGCAAAAAGACTTTGAGTTGCTTCTATTGAAAACAAGTTAAGAAGATTAAAAAATAAAATTTCAAAAAGCGAATATTGAACTCATTTTGCTTTTTTGAGAGACACCTTGGTCGATTTAAAAAATTTTTTTTACTATTACAATTTAAGTAGAATTGATACTTTTTTGCGAAAAAATCAGTTCCTAATTTTTTGCTTTGAAAACAAAATTAATTTTGACATTTTATACCAATTTTACGGTGAACTTCCTGAAAATATTTTGTTTTTTTTAGAACTAAAAAAAACAAAAATGGGCAATTATTCTCGCTTTTTGTTTGACGAAAATTCTTTTTACTTAGGAACTACTTACAAACAAAAACTTTTTCAGCATTTTTTTAATGACGGCGAGAATACAGTCCAACTTTTTATTTGCGCAAAACGGTCAATCAAGCCTATTCGTGATTTTAGCATTGTTTTTATCGAAAACGGTACTTTAATCGAATATATTCAAGAGGTAGATTTGCCTTTGACTCCAAAAACCACATTTGCTAAGTTTTTTTACCAAAATAGTAGTTTTGATCGAACTAATTTATATTTGCTTGAAACACAACTTTACAAGCAAATACAAAACGAAGTTTTTCGAAAAAACCCTTCTGGAATCAACAATAATTTTGAATATTATGCTGATTTTTGAAATCCTATAAAAAATATAAAAGTAACTAACGAATTTTCAAGCCAAAACACACTTTTGGACGAAGATATTCTTGTCATAAATTTATAATGGGTGAATCATGGAAAATAAATATAATCATAAAACAGTTGAAAAAAATAGAAACCAAAAATGACTAGATAAGCGTTTTTTTTATGCTAGCAAAAATCCAAAAAAACCTTTTTCCATCATAAGTCCGCCCCCAAATGTTACAGGACACTTGCATTTAGGTCATGCTTGAAATATTTTTATTCAAGATTCCTTGATTAGATTTCATAAACTTCAAGGTTTTGACGTTCTTTTATTACCTTGTGTTGATCATGCCGGAATTGCGACTCAGGCAAAAGTTGAAGCTTTTTTAGCAGAAAAAAATATTTCTAAATTCGATTTAGGTCGCGAAAAATTCATCGAAAAATGCTATGAATGAAAAGATCAGCAATACATAAAAATCAAAGAACAATGAAATAAATTAGGAATTGCCTTTGATTATTCCAAAGAAAGATTTACACTTGACGATGAAGCTCAGCTCGCTGTTTCAAATTTTTTTATCAAATTGTGAGAAAAAAATTTGATTTATCGCGGAAAAAGAGCGATAAATTGGGATGTAAAATTACAAACTGCACTTTCAAATATTGAGGTTATCAACAAACCTGTAAATCAAAAAATGTATTATTTAAAATACTTTTTGAAAGACTCGAGCGAATTTTTAACCGTGGCAACAACAAGAATTGAAACTATTTCATCCGATGTTGTCTTGGCTGTAAATCCAAAAGATAAAAGATATTCAGGCTTTATTGATAAAGAAGTTATTCATCCTTTGACTAAAAAAATTATAAAAATTATTGGTGACTCAAATGTTAGTCAAGATTTTGGCTCTGGAGTCATGAAAGTTTCGGCTCATTCAATTTTAGACTTTGAAATTTTAGAAAAAAACGGCTTGTCGGCCGAAGATTGCATTGATGACTATGGTAATTTAAATAAAAATACCCTTGAATTTGAAGGTAAAAATCGATTTGAGGCCAGAGATTTAATCGCAAAAAAACTTGAAAATGAAGGCCTTTTAATTAAGACCGAAGACGTTGTTTCAAATGTTGGCTTTTCACAAAGAAGTGGTGAAATCGTCGAAATTCTTAAAAAACCACAGTGATTTGTCAAAATGGATGAATTGTCTCAGTCTTTAATTTCGCACCTGAATTCAAAAGATAAAATTCTATTTTATCCACGCGGATTTGAGAAAAATTTAAGAAAATGATTCGACAAAATCCACGACTGAACTATTTCACGCCAACTTTGATGAGGTCACAGAATCCCCGTTTGGTATAAAAATGACGAATTTAAGGTTCAAATAGAATCACCTGGCAAAGAATGAACTCAAGACCCTGATGTTCTTGATACTTGATTTTCTTCAGGAATTAGCGCCTTTTCTTTTTTAGGATGGCCTAATAATTCTGAGTTAATTCAGTCCTATTTCCCGACAAGTTTGCTCGTTACTGGCTGAGATATCTTGTTTTTTTGAGTTGCTAGAATGTATTTTTCCTCTCTTTTTGTCATGGATAAAAAACCTTTTGAAAAAGTTCTGCTTCACGGTCTTATTCGCGATGAAGAAGGTCGAAAAATGTCAAAATCACTCGGAAACGGGATTGATCCTATGGAAATAATTGAAAAATACGGGTCAGATACTTTAAGACAAATGCTTCTTTTTAACTCAAGTCCGGGAAAAGATATCAGATTTAGCATTGAAAAATTAAATTCAGCTTGAAATTTAAGCAATAAACTTTGAAATATTGCAAAATATATTAAAAGCTTAGATAATTCTCATAGAAAACCAGATTTTATCGACTTTTGAATGGAAGGTAAAATTTACGATTTTAAAAAACAAATTGTAAAAAATATTAAAAAATACAATTTTAGCGTTATTGGGACCGAAATTAATAATTTTATTTTTGGGGATTTTTCTTCTCGTTATATAGAGTTGATTAAAACTAGGCAAAACGGTTTTTATGCTAGAAAACTATTAAAAAGTGTCTTGATAATTTTGCACCCTTTTATGCCTTTTTTGACTGATTTTTTGATGGAAGAAATTTTTGACGAGGAAATTTTAGAACAAAAAATGCCTAGAGTTAGGCAATTTAGTGACAATCAAAAGGTTGAAAATATCCTTGAAATTATTGATAGTTTAAGATTTTACCGTGAAAATTTACAGATTTCAAAAAAAATTATGTTGGAATTTTGTGTTCTTGATGCCGAGTTTCAAAAAGAAGAAATTGAAATTATTAGTAAATTTGTTTTTGGAAAATGAGTTCCAAATAATGAGTTTATTATTAAAACCAAAAACTTTAAAATTTCACTTAAACTTCCTGATGAAGTAAAAAAAGCGCAAGAAGAAAACGATAAAAAAGAAATTCAGTTCTTAAAAAGCGAAATTTTAAGGGCAGAAACCTTACTTTCTAATCAAAAATTTGTTGAAAAAGCACCTAACGAAAAAGTTGAACAAGAACGCGAAAAACTTAAGAAATTTAAAGAAAAATTAGAATTTTACGAAAAAAAATAGTTTATTTTTTTTCGATTATCCTGAGTTTCCAGGTTTGATAGCAAAAATTCACTTTTTATTGATGCAAATACGAAAAAATACCCGTAAATCCGGGTTTTTTGCTGCTAAAATCTTAATTTTTATTATTTTAAAATTTACCATTTGCAAAAAAAAAAAAAAAATGCTTGATCAAAAATAAAGTTATGTTATAATTAACCTCACTTAAGAATGAATTAATAAATTTTGATATTGAATTAAGGGGGATTAATTATGTTTTTACCATAAAAATTAGAAAATGCGAATTATCCATTATATTTTTAAATATGATGGAATGCCTTAAATTTACCCGTTTAGAAATCTATAAATTTAAGGCTTTTGATTATGGCTCTTTCAAAACTTCACATATTTTTTTAGGCTCAATGTAAGTAAAAATGAGTTTTCTATTTACATTGAGTTTAAATAGTAGTTGTATTTTTTTATGATTTTTGTTATTTTATCAATGAATTGATTTTTGCCAGTGTTTTAAAATAGGTAATTAACTCTTGCCAAAAAAGTTAAAAAGTGCCCAAAAACCGGACACTTTTCTAAGACTATCTCATCAAAGTGGCAAAATCGGGATTTTATGAAGAAATAAACTATTTTTTTTCGATTATTATAGAAAAATTATTGTCAAAGTTAGTTGTTTTACCTTCAAAAGGAACAACAAAAGTTTGGGTAAAAAATCTAACAAACGGATAATCTGATAATTTATCTTTTGGATCTTCTGTTTTAGAAAAAAATGCTTCGGGATTAGCGTTTTTTTCATATTTATCGGATTTATACTCCAAATTAATCACTGAAATGTTTGAATCTAGGGAATTTTTTTGCGTTATTTCGTGTTTTAGATTGTTTTGTTTTTCATCTAATGTGAAAGTGATTTCTTTTTTTTCAAAATCAATATTTTTTAAATAAAGCTTGTAATTAGGGAATGTTTCTGATTCAAGAAAGCCAAATAAATTTTTTTCTGTGCTTTGGGGATCGTTAGGATCTTTTCTTTTATAAGCAAAAGAATTAAGCATTTGATTAACATTTATTTGCAAATAGTTCTTGTTATCATTTGAAATTAGATCTTTTTTTAGCAATTTTAACTCAACGGAAGAATACGGGGTTAAGGTTCGAGGGAATTTTGTTGAAGTTTCAGGAATGCTGATTTTTTGGCCGTTTTGTTCAAATTCTGTGAAACCAACTGAAGTTGGAATTACATAAACAAACCAAAAATCCTTTGCATTTTCGGCTACAGTTGGGACATAAATTGAGTCAGGACCTTGATTTAATTGGCGCTTAGTTTTTTGAAGTTGCTTAGAATTGTAGTAGCGATTTATTAAATTTAAGTATGTTATTTCCGAATTTGGGCTGAATCTTGATATATATTCGGGATCTATTTTTTGTGAATTTGAAATTTTTGGAGCATCCGTTAGATTAAGTAGGTAAAATTGTGAATCTTTTTGCTCGTATATTTGCTGCTGTTTTTCGGCAGGAATTTCAATTAAATTCTCTGAATTAATGAATTTTTTCAAATTTACAGCATTTTGAACGCCCAGACCTATTGGATTTTTAAACCCATCATCAGTTTTATCAGTATCTCCGCATGAGGCTATGATAAAAATAGTTTGTGGTATTCAAAAACTACTAAATAGAAAATGCCGAAAAATTTTTTTTACTTTTTTGTTAAAATTCACAGTTAAATTTAAATAAATCCTTCTAAAATTAATACATTTTACGACTCAAAAAAATTAGCTTTAAATATTTTTAGGCGCCCAGGTCCTTCGGAATTAATGAATTTATTTGCCAAAGTTAAATATGAGTCATAGCTAAAAATTAGTTCTCTTTTATTTTTGAAAGTAAAACTTCATAAGAAAAATAGGACTTTGTTAGCAAAAAGATCAGGATTTTGCAATATATTTTGTTCTATTTCAAAAGGAAGTTGTAAAATGTAGTCCTGATTTTTATTAGCGAGTTGGTTTTCTAAAACCCTTAAAAAATCATCTCAATTCAAACCGGTGTCGCAAATTTCTTTTTTCGGTAAAATGTTTACTTGCTTTTTGTTAGGTAAATGTTTAAAATCTCAATTTTCTAGTAAATCAACCGGAAAGTCAAATTCTTGATTTTCAACATCGACAACAGCAGTTGCAATAATTGTAAGGTTTGCCGGAATATAAATTTTTTGGTCCTCATTTGAAAAAACGTATGAGCAAACTTCTGGGAGTGAAATTGAAAAAAAGCTGCTAGCTTTTTCATCGCGATAAAAGAGCGGTTTTAGTTGTGAAACTAAATCAATTCCAGCTTTTTTATCCATATTTTCAAGAATTAAGAAATATTTTTTATCTGGATTTCAAAAAGAGGTTCTCAAAATTCGTGAAAATGGACCAGGAATAAAATTAGCCTGATTTTTTTCATCAACACTAAAATCACTATAACCGACAAAATCTTGAATAGTGTAACTATCGGAAAAAGTAGTTATTTCATAGTTATTTTTGTCCATATCGTGTTTAAAAATATTGTTTTTAATTTCGTTGTAAATCTGGTTTTGAGACGGAGAAATTAAAAATATATTCTTACCAGACATAATTTTTGTTGGTTTTTGACTTATTGTGATTTCGTCATTAATTTTTCTTTTCTCTAATAAGTTGAAAAAATTTTGCTTAAATTTGGGTTGATTTAGTAAATTTTTAATTGAAAAGTCGATTAATTTATATACGTTGTTGATAAAATAATTATAATAATGCTCTCTAGATTTTAAAAATGTAGAAGCTGGGAGTTTTACATTATTAATTTGGGTTTGTGATTCTGCCGGTAAATAGCAAATTTTTTCTGAATTTACGAAGTTTTTTTCTGGCTGTTCTGTTTTTTGTTCTGCTGTTTTGGTCTCTTCGATTTTAGCTGACTTTGAATTTAATGATTTTGAATCGATAGCTTGTGAATTTTCACAAGGACAAGAGAGAATTTCAGAAGAGTGTAAAACGCCAGACAAAGATTTTTTTGTTTTGCTTGAATATTCTTCAGGTGAATTTTCAAAGTTTTTCTCAGTGTTTTCGGGTCAATATGTTATTTGAGAATCTAAAATTACGCCTAAATTCATAGGATAATTTTGATTTTCTGATAAATTTTTGGAGTCATTTTCACAGCAACTTTGGGTGTCAAATGTAGGTGTATAAAATTGAGAAAATTCGCCTAAATTACACTTTTTTTCAGCGGGTTTGATTGTATCTTTGGCACTTTTAACTTCAGACTCATTTAACTCAGTTATTGTTTCTGATTCTTGAGTTTGATCTAAAACTTGTTCTTGGAGTATCAAGTCGTCCTGAACGCCTTCTTTTTTGGTTGAAGTTTCATTTGTAGCTTCGGTTGGAGCTAAAACCGGAGGCATTTCTTGTGATTTATTTTTCAAAACACTTATGATATAGTCATAATTTGCTTGAGAATTTGAGGTTAGATAATTAGATCATTTTTCCGGATCTAGCCTTACAGCGCTTGCTTTTTCAAAATTATATGATTCTAATTGATTGTTACATTTACTTATTAGTTCGTCAATTCTTGAATATCAATAGTCAAAAAGTTTTATTTTAAAAAATTTTGTGCTGTATTGTTGACTTTTTTCACGAAAAGACAACACTTCAAAAAAGATACCAGAAATTAGAATGTAAAAAATGTGGTCTTTTTGTGTTAAATTATAACGCTGAAGTTTTTCATCAAATTCAGGGCAAGAAGGCTCTCCAAAATTAAAATTATCAAAAATTTCATCAACTGAAACAGGTTGGTTTTCTTTCTCTTTGAGCAATTCTAGCGTCATTTTAAACAAGTGACGATATTCTTCATTAATAAAAGTAACTAAATTAAACAAAACAATACTTATATATTCGCGAACTTTTATTGTTCCGTTGTTTATTAATTTAGCTAAAATATTAAGTTTTTGCTGCCCATTAACTAAAATATTTGTTTTTGCGATCCCAAGTTGAGAGGCTAATCTTATGTGCTCGCTCAAATCGCCAACTGGTTTTCAGTTTTTATTTTTGTAAATTTTTAGTCATTTACTTTTAAAATTTGGGTTTATTTCTTCTTTATTTAAATAAAGTGCTTTAATTAATATTTCTAAACTTTCCGCTTTTCGAAGGTGTGTATTTGAAATAAGTGTTCAAATACAAGGTGAAATTTTGTTATTCATTTAGTATCTCCGTAGATTTTTAAACTTTTTTAAACTTTTTTAAACATTTAATACTATTTTAGCGAATTTTTGCGAACCTTTATTTATATTACTAGATTCATTTTTTCCTACGCATTCAGGGTTGAACTTTTTCACGATAAGTCTTGGATTTTTGGAAATAATGAACGCCAAGCGCTTGCATAATTTCTCAAATACCACCAATAATTCAATAAATTTGAAGTGAAGCTTGAAAAATTACTCCAAAAAACACAAAAATTATTGACATGATTCTTTGTGTTTTTATTTGTTTTTTATATGTCTCATTTTCCTGAGCATTTATTATTCTTTTTGTTTTATTTTTATTTAAAAGTTTCGGAATTATTTGCTGTAATCCTTGAACTATAACCGTAATAATTATTATTGGAAGGTAAATTCATTGTCCGTCAAAAAGTTTTTGATATGAAGTTGCCGCTAATTCAAGACCTAAAAAATAAGTAACTTTAAAGCTAGGAATTCCCTGGAGTGCTCGTCAAACAGCTATAAAAATAGGCATAGTTACTAAAATTTGGGAAAAAGGCGCAAATGGTGAAAAATTATTCTTTTTATAAAGGTCAGCAACTTCTTGTCGATGACGTTGTTGCATGACTTTATTTTTTTTGTAATTTTCGTATTTTGCATCAATTTTAGCTTTTTTTAGTTGTAGCTCATTTTGCTTATTTTGACCAAAAATTGTTTTAAACCTGAAAGCAAAAGAAATAAGTTTTGTTATTACAACAATTGTTAAAATCGCCAAAATTGTTATTCAACCAGATCAAGCAGATAATGACTGAGACGAGGTTACTCAAGTAATTATTTTAGAAATCGGGTAGACAAACATTGCATAAAAAGGTCCTAATTTCCACGACTCAAGCCAGCTAACAATCGGAAATGATGGAACTTGATTTTGGAAAGCGATTTTTCTTGCAAATTCTTCGTCGTTATTATTCCAGTTGTAAGTTTTGTTTTGTATATCAATTCGGGAAAAATTAATAGGAAAAATTATTTTTTTTATAGATTCAGCGTATCCAGAAATAATTTTTTCAGTTTCAGGAGAAATTTCTTTTCCTGCTTTTGATTCAAATTCTTCAATTGCATTTTCCAGTTTATTATTTGAAAATTCTGGTAATGAAATTAATTTATTATAAAGAACTTGAAGAACATCACGGCTAAAAGTTGCATAACTCCGATTAACAGGCGGGAGTTTACTGTCTATTTTAAAGAAAAACTGGTCAATTTTTTCAGTTATGTTGGCTGTATCATTGTTATTTTGAAAATTAAAATTATTAATAGGTAAACTTTTGGCGTTCTGCAGACTTTCAAAATAATTTTTATCAGCTTTTTGACTAAAATATTTTGGAGAAGGAAGTTTTATTTCAGTTCAAACAGTTTTTTGCTCATATGATTTTTGCGCAGAACTGAAAAAAATAAATTCGTTAGTTTTGTCACCTTTTAAATATTCAAATTCATTTTCATTATTTTGGAACAAAAGAAGTGAATTAAACTCACCAAAATCTGAATTTTTATCTCCAATTTGTTGTCTTAAGGCGTTCAAAATACTTTCTTGATTTACTTTTTTTGAGTCAGCTGAAATCAAAAAGTTATTGTTTTTTGTTGCTAATTCAATACCAGGTGCGCTTTCATTTTCTGATTTTTTAAAAATTGTATAATTTGGGGTTATTTCTTCTTTAGAATTATAAAACTCAAGCGCTTCGCCAACATTATGCGAAGTTTTTACAACTAATGATTGAATACAACCGGTTAGAGAAATTCCGAAAATAATAGTGTAAAAAAAGACTTTCAAAAATTTGAAAATAGATTTGAAGTTTTTGAAGCTATTTTTTTTTGAACCGTTTTGGTTCTGGAAGTAATCAAAAGCCTTTGGTCGTGTTTGTTTATTTTTCATTTTTTTGGAATTCTTTGAATATTTTAATAATTTCGTTCTCTTTTTCTTTAAAATTAAGTGTTAAAAATGATTTTCTTGTTATTAAAATTACTCGAAATTTTGGTGCAGAAGGTCAATTTTTTTGAAGGCTGTGAAGAATATTTTTGATTTGCCTTTTATAATAATTTCGTTTAACTGCATTAGCAAATTTTTTCGGAATTGAAATACCAATTTCGAAAAAAGCAAATTTTGAATAATAAAGAATAAGAGAATTTGTAACTATCTGTTTTTTAGATTCGATTATTGCTTGGAATTCTCAATTTTTTTTAATAGTCGGAATTTTTTGCAAAATTATCCTAAAAACTATTTATCTGATACAGTTAATCTTTTACGACCTTTTAATCTTCGAGCTGCTAAAATTTTTCTACCGTCAGCAGTTGACATACGTGCGCGGAAGCCATGAGTTTTTATGTGTTTTAATTTATTTGGTTGGTATGTTCTTTTCATGATATCTCCTTTTGTTTTATTTGTTTTTTCAAAAATATTGCTAAAATTTAAAAAAACATAGTTATTTTGTTGACTTGCACCCAAAATTGTATAGTTAAATTTTAACACTTTTTATATTCTTATATATAAAAATAAAATAAACGTTTCTAAATTTTACCACAAAAGAAGGAAAAATCAAAAAA